>JAHEEB010000577.1 GCA_024640925.1 Bacteroidota bacterium
AATAAATAATAAACAGGTGGTAAAAAATAGGAGTTCATGTGGGCTAACAGCCCAACCCCGAAGGGCTCACCGTAAGGTAACCGACTAAAAGGAGCTCAGCGCAGCTAACCGACTAAAAGGAGCTCAGCGCAGCTAACCGACTAAAAGGAGCTCACCGTAAGGTAAACATGAACTCCCGGTTGAACTAAAACCCGGCCTGGCGGCTATGGACCTCTAAACAGGGATAAAGGGCAAACACGCTAAAATCGGAGAGGTAAATTAAAAAACAAAGAGGTAGATAAAGTATGTTTTTTTCAAGTTTTGCTATTAAAAAAAATCGATATCTTTCCCTACTCGATTGGCAGCCATAAAAAAGATCGCTCTGCATGATAATTGATATTCTAAAAAATAACTTGAGGCCTATAGATGAATATATCTTTGGAACAGCCGATTTGACTGGATTAATCGATGAAAAGTTCGGTGAATACAGATTTGGAATATCTATTGGAAGGAGATTGGATGACAAAATTATTGATGCTATTGTAAATGGCCCGACAATTGAATATTACGACTATTATAATCAGATTAATAAAGAATTGGCAGAGACTGCCAAGATTATAAAAAATAAACTGCAAAAAATAGGAATTGCTTCAATTTTAATCGAACCAACCATTTCTACAAGTTCAAAGGAGTTTGAAAAATATTTGACAACACTTACAGTTGATTTATCTCATAAAATGGTGGCAACAAGATCTGGACTCGGTTGGATTGGAAAGACCGACTTATTTATATCAAAAGCATTTGGACCTCGTTTAAGGCTTGTCAGTTTGTTAATTAATCAAAAACCTGACAAAGATTCTTATCCAATCGAAAATAGTAGATGTGGGGCATGCAATATTTGTGTTGATAAATGTCCTGCACAGGCTGCAAATGGATTATTATGGAATATAAAGACACACCGGGATACTTTTTTTAATGCTTATAAGTGTAGGGACAAATGTGGAGAATTGGCGAAACAAAGATTAAATGTAGATAAACGAATATGTGGATTATGCATTTCAGTATGTCCGATTGGAAAAAGAAAAGATAAAAAATAACTAAAGCTTTTAATGTAAAATAGAAAATAGATTATAAAAATGAGACTGTTACGAATTAATTTAGGTTTGACACTAGTTTTTGTCATTAGCTTAGCGAGTAAGGCACAGAACTATCAGAAGACAGATTTTGGGATAAAGTCAAAAATCAATAATATTCAGGTTGAACTACAATTTTATAGTTCTTCTATTGTCAGGGTAATAAAATTTCCTGAAGGTAAAACTTTTAAAAAACAGAGCCTTTCTGTTGTTCAAACACCGCAGAAAATTGCATTTAAAATAAAACAACAAGGTGATGAACTATTGTTAAAAAGTGAGAAATTACAAGTTTTATTAAACCTGAAAACTGGGAAAATTGCATTTGCAAACCAAGCAACACAACTTTTGACTGAAGAAGAATCAGGGGCAACGTTTACCGATTTTGACGATGCAGGAGTAAAGACATATTCAATATCACAGTCTTTCTTCCTTGATAAGGACGAAGCTATTTATGGCTTAGGCCAACAACAACAAGGAAAGATGGTAAAACGTAACTTGAAACTAAATATGGTTCAAGGTAATACTGATGATTACATACCATTTTTCTTGTCAGCAAAAGGTTATGGATTATTTTGGGATAACTACTCACCAACAGTTTTTGAAGATAATGCTGAACATACTTTATTCAAATCAGAGGTTGGAGATGGTATTGACTATTATTTTATGTGCGGCATGGGTGCCGATGCTGTTATTGCTTGTATGCGAGACCTCACAGGGCAGGTTCCAATGTTTCCTTTGTGGACTTATGGTTTTTGGCAAAGCAGGGAACGATATAAAAGTCAGGATGAATTAGTTGATGTGGTAAAAAAATTTCGGGAATTAAATGTTCCGATTGATGGTATTATTCAAGACTGGCAATACTGGGGCAACAATTATCTTTGGAATGCTATGGAGTTCCTTAATCCTGGGTTTTACGATCCTCAAAAAATGGTAAATGATGTACACAGCTTAAATGCACACATGATTATTTCTATATGGAATTCATTTGGTCCAATGACAAAGCAATACAAAGAACTTGATAAAATTAATGCACTTTTCAATTTTGAAACATGGCCACAATCGGGTTCAGAGAAATGGCCCCCAAGGCTCGATTATCCATCTGGAGTGAGAGTGTACGACCCTTACAATCCTGCCGCACAAGATATTTATTGGAATTATTTAAACAAAGGACTATTCTCATTGGGAATGGATGGGTGGTGGATGGATTCATCAGAGCCAGACCACTTTAACCCCAAATCCTCTGATTTTGATACCAAAACTTACTTAGGTTCATTCAGAAAAGTACGTAATGCCTTTCCATTAATGACAGTTGGCGGAGTTTCACAACACCAGCGCTCGCAAATTTCGGAAAAACGTGTGTTCATTCTTACCCGTTCGGCTTTTGCCGGTCAACAGCGTTATGGTGCAAATACATGGTCGGGCGATGTAGTGGCTTCATGGGATGCTTTACGAAATCAGATTTCATCAGGGTTGAACTTTTCCCTTTGTGGTATTCCATATTGGAACAGCGATTTAGGTGGTTTCTTTTTGTGGAATTTTAAAAACCCACTTGAAAATGTTGATTACCGTGAATTACATGTGAGATGGATTGAGTTTGGTACATTTTGCCCGATGATGCGTTCGCATGGCGAAGGAGTGCCAAGAGAGCTTTTTCAGTTTGGTAACAAAGGGAATTCAACCTACGATGCGATTGAAAAATATATAAACCTTCGATATAGCTTATTGCCCTATATTTATTCAACTTCATGGAATGTAACTGCCCACCAGTATAGTATGATGCGGGCTCTTGTGATGGATTTTGCAAGTGATAAACAAGCGTTAGATATCAACGATGAATTTATGTTTGGTAGTTCGTTGTTGGTTAACCCAGTTACACAACCCATGTACTCAAAAATTGAAGTTATAGGTGGAGATTCAATAAAAGTTGAAGATTTTAGTTCTGTTAAATCAAAAGATGTTTACCTGCCAAAAGGAAACGACTGGTTTGATTTCTGGACTGGCGAGAGATTCAATGGAGGACAAACAATTAGAAAAGAGGTTCCATTAGACATTATTCCTTTGTTTGTAAAGGCTGGGACCATTTTACCTATTGGACCTAAAGTTCAGTATGCCACCGAAAAGAAATGGGATAATCTTGAAATCCGCATTTTTGAAGGTGCTGATGGAGAATTTACTTTGTACGAAGATGAAAACGACAATTATAATTATGAAAAAGGGGCTTATTCGACTATTTCATTTTCTTGGAATGATAAAAATAATTCTTTAACCATTGGTGATTGTAATGGATCTTACCCTGGTATGATTAAATCACGTAGGTTTAACATCGTAATTGTTGGAAAAAGCAAAGGAGTTGGCACAGAATTAATTGAAAATTTCGATAAAGTAATTAACTATACAGGTAAAAAAGAGATAATTAGAATAAATTAAAAATATTTTAAGGAATAAAAATTCCGGATGAACTGATGGGAAAGATTTCGCACCTGAATCATCCCCGGACTTATGTTCCGGAAAGGATTCTTGTATACGACGCACGGTGATGAATTCATTATATGGAAGATCAACGAACAATCAATACTCGGCAGTCTTATCAATATGGAGAATTGATACCTGAAGTTTTAAATTCAGTGAAGTCACTTGGACTACCCAGGAAGCACATACATCATACTGGTTTAGCATTGCTTATTTTCTGCACATTGCAATTTGCCAGTTCAAATCTCGCCGGCAAAGGCAGTAATGGCTAAGAGGAAAGTGACCACGAACTCTCGCATGCTGCATACACTCAACGATAGATTCCATTGAGCGAATCAAGGTATTGACATTTTTATTAAATTTAACTCGCCCAACATTATCTTTCACCGAAATATTGTGAGGTATACAAAAAAAGACAATTTCATATAACTGATAACTGAATTCTCATGATTATATGAAATT
>JAHEEB010000578.1 GCA_024640925.1 Bacteroidota bacterium
CTGATCCGCTTCATTGTTTTTAGCCATTTTCCATTTCAGAAAGGTTGGAAAACCTGCACCTCCCCGGCCTCTGAGCCCAGACTTTTCAACCTGTTGCAAAACCTCGTCACGGCTCATTTCTTTTAAGGCTTTTGCCAGAGCCATATATCCGTCTGCAGCTATGTATTCTTCTATGCTGTATGGATCGATATTACCACAATTATGTAATATTATTTTTGTCTGTTTATTAAAAAACCGGATGTCTTGTTCAAGAGGAATAGGACTTTTATCGTTCTCATCCTTGTGTACCAAACGCGCTACAATTTTACCCCCAATAATATGCGATTCGATTATTTCCGTTACATCGTCTACTTTTAAATCCTGGTAAAAAACACGGTTTTTAGCCATTATTACAACCGGACCCTTTGAACATGGACCTAAGCACCCGGTACCTACAACTTTTATTTGTTTATCAAGTTTTTTCTCATTTAGCTCCTTTTCAAAGCGTTCTTTAATTGCAAGAGAACCACCTGCCAGGCAGCCACCTCCGGTACAGACAAGAATTTTATCCTGATTTTCATTACCAGAAAGCTTGTTTTTAGAAATAAGTTCGTCCCTCAGGGAGCTTAATTCCTTAATAGATTGTATTTTTTTCATAATGAAATAGCTTGAAGGAGATTAATTATTCGGCGTAAGGTTTAAGCAACTCTGAAACTTTAGACGGTTTTACTCTTTGAAAGACAACATCGTCAATCATTATTACAGGAGCTAATCCGCAAGCCCCGAAACAACGCCCAACTTCAAGTGAAAACATCCGATCGTCAGTAGTTTCCCCAACATTTATCTTCAATTCATCCATAAGCGATTTTAAAACATCCTTACCTCCTCTGACATAACAGGCAGTACCTAAACAAACCCTGATGGTATGTTTCCCTTTTGCAATAGTAGAGAAGTATGAGTAAAAACCAACAACACCAGCAACTTCGCTATAAGGCTTATGAAGTTTCACACTAATTCTTCTGAGAACCCCCTCGGGTAAATACCCAAAAAGGTTTTGAGCCGATTGAAGAATGGGAATCAGAGCCCCTTCCTCTTTTCGATGCAATTCAATGATATCATCAAGTTGTCCATATAAACTTTCTTCTGCGAGTGAATCATTACATGAACCTTCCTTTTTTGCAATGTTTTCTTCATTATTCATATTGAAAGGAATTAATTAAGAAACAATTGGTTTTTAAGAATCTATCGACCTAAAAGGTACCAATTGTTCTTAATAAAACCAATAAATGATCAGGAAAATTTATGTTATAATCAAAGAGTTAAATAAGTTCTTCTAATAACAAGGCTTCTGATGAATACTTAAAAAAAACAAAAAAATTCTGTCCGTTTCTATTTTATTTAAAAACAAATTCTGAACTTCATTGTTAATCATAAAACACTAAAAAAACACTATTTAAAATGGCAACAATCAAATTCAAAGGAAGTACTGTACAAACAAAAGGTAACTTACCCAAATCCGGAAGCCAGGCTCCTGATTTTAAATTAACCGGCAGTGATTTATCAACTGTAACTCTTTCGATGTTTAAAGGGAAAAAAGTTGTTTTAAACATTTTTCCAAGTCTCGACACAAGCGTTTGTGCTGCTTCCGTAAGAAAGTTTAATAAAGAAGCTGCTTCACTCAAAAATGTGGCCGTTCTGTGTATTTCAAAAGATTTACCTTTCGCTCATTCACGATTTTGCACAACAGAGGGTCTTGATAAGGTTGTTTCCCTATCGGAATATAAAGATACCAGTTTCAGCAGTGCATATGGGGTATTAATAGCTGATGGTCCGCTTGAAGGCCTGATGTCGCGTGCTGTTGTTACAATTGATGAAAACGGGAAAATCCTCTATAATGAGCAGGTTCCTGAAATTACACAGGAGCCTGACTATGAAAAGGCCCTTGCTTCATTATGAAATAGAAGAAGAGTTCGTTTAGAATCAGGAGACAAAAGATAGAAATCAGAATTATTTCGTCTGGAGTATTTAAAGTGACTGAAATACATGGTCTTAAATCAAAAGAATTTTGATATACAGTGCACTTTAAGTACTTCATATTTTTATTTAAGAAGTTATCAGAATCTATTAACAACAGGTTTTTAACTGAGCAATTCTTTGCTATTTTTAACACATCATGCCGCAGTTAAAAATCATAAAAGCATCAGCAGGATCTGGCAAAACCTTTTCGCTGGCCGGGGCTTATCTTCGTTTAGTCATTACCGAGCCCCCGGATTATTTTCGGCATATACTGGGTGTAACTTTCACCAACAAAGCAACTGTTGAGATGAAAGATCGCATAATCATTGAACTGTCAAAACTTTCTGACGGACAAAAATCGGAGCATCTAAATTTTCTGCTAAAGTCGACCAAGATGTCTGAAGATGCCATCCGAACTAAAGCATCGATAGTTCTGGAACATATACTTCATGGTTATTCATGGTTCAGAATCGAGACCATTGACAGTTTCTTCCAAAGTATTATCCGGAATTTCATCAGAGAGCTTAACATACCCGGAAACTATACCATTGAGCTTGATCAGAATAAAGTTTTAATTGAAGCGCTTGACAGGTTTCTTGACAGCATTAGCGAAAACTCTAAAATAACCGATTGGCTGATTGAGTATATCGAAACAAGGATTAGTCAGGGTGAAAGTTGGGACATAGAGCCAGGTTTAATTGAGCTTGGATCTCATCTGTTTAAGGAAGAGATTATTGAATTCATGCCGGAAATAAAACCGATAATCGAAGATACTGAAAGAATGAAAAACTATTCCGACAGGTTATTTTCGATTATAAGGACGTACGAACAAAAAATGATAGAAGAAGCACAGTATGCTTTAAATACAGTTGTTCTAGATGGTTTTGAGGATAGTGATTTTTTTTATAGTGGTTCGGGTACAATCAGTTTTTTCAGACAGATTATAAAAAAAGAATTCAAGGTATATGGTTCCCGGTTTCAAACAGTTATAGAAAGTCCTTCGAAATGGCCCTCGAAAACCTGCGCCAGAAAATACGAAGCTGAAAAACTAGGGATTGAGATTCTTAATCCCTGCGCCAAAAAGATAGAAGCTATATATAACAGCGAAAATGCTCTTTACCAGACAGCGCTGGTCATTTATCGCAACCTGCATTTGCTTGGTATGCTTAGTTCCCTGTCGGAACACCTCTCTGATGTGAAAAAGGAAAATGAACTTTTCCTTATTAGCGATGCTTCGCCTTTTATACAGCGCATTATCGATAATAACGATACACCTTTTATATATGAAAAAGCCGGAACTCATTTTAATCATTTATTGATTGATGAATTCCAGGATACATCAAAAATGCAATGGGACAATTTTAAACCACTTATCAGCAATAGTCTTTCGAACAATTACGAATGTTTACTGGTTGGTGATGTTAAGCAGGCTATATACCGCTGGCGTAACAGCAAATGGGAAATAATGGCTCACCAGGTAAAAGCAGATTTCTCCGAAGAAAACATTTTTGAACGGAGCCTGGAAATGAATTGGCGCAGCGATGCACAAATCATTAAGTTTAATAACCACTTTTTTAAATGTTTACCCAATATATGTAAGGAGTCATTTTCATTCACTACCCGGGAGAATATGATACCTGAAATCTATAAAGAGGTTGTACAGGAAATTCCCGACTGGAAAAAACAACGGAACGAAGGGTATGTTAATATACGTATAATGAATGGAGATTCAACAGCAACTGACGTATATGAAGAACTAAAATCGAGCATAAACCAAATACTAACCAGTGGTTTTATACCTGGTGATATAGCAATACTTGTAAGAGAAAACAGAGATGGCACCAAAATATCTGATTACATTATTAAGGCAAATAAAGACAATGAATTTGTAACTGATGTTGGAGTAATTTCAAATGAATCGCTTCTTTTGAGACAATCTCCTGCAATAAATGTTCTTATTACTGCACTTCAATTTGTGATTAATCCTGAAGACAACCTGAACGCAGCATCATTACTGGCCTCTTATCTACAGGTTAATCCGAAGC
>JAHEEB010000579.1 GCA_024640925.1 Bacteroidota bacterium
GTTTTTATTTATTAATAATTATATAACCGGGTATTTTTTAATTATTTCATCTGATTTAAGAAGCAAATCGACATATTGAGCCCTCTTATAAACAAATGGATCATTCAGTCTTTCATCTGAAAGCTTTCCTCGAAAATCAGAGAGTGATCGATATGATTTCTTTTCCATCCATAACGTCAAATCTTTTAAGATGGTCGAAATAACGTCAATTTTGTTTTTATAAACTGTACTTACAATCTGTACACAATCAGCACCAGCCAGAATCATTTTTATAACATCAGCCCCTGTAAAAATACCTGTACTACTACATATACTTGATTTAATTTTACCATAAAGCAAACCAGCAAATCTTAAGGCAAGTTTATTGTCGCCAGGTTTACTTAAATCATTTTGTACAAAGTGAGATTCTTTTTCAATATCAATTTCGGGTTGAAACAATTTATTGAATAATACAAAACCATCTGCGCCCTCTTTATCCATCTGTGCAATAACCTTAAGCGGGTTTGCATAAAATGGACTAAGTTTTACACTAACAGGAATTGTTAGAATTTTCTTAATTGATTTGAGTATATCAATCTGCTGGTTAATAATTTCACCACCATCAACATTTAAATCTCTGGGTATATAATAAAAGTTGACTTCAAGGGCATCAATTCCTGTTTTTTCGAGCTGTTTCGAATAGTCTATCCAAGATTCTTTCAAAACAGCATTTAAACTGGCAATGACTGGTATATTTAAACTCTTTTTTACTTTTGCAATATTCATCAGATATTCTTCTGCTCCCGCATGATTGATGGTTGGGAAAAGATTGATCATCTCGGCATTTCGCTCAGCATATTCTTCCAGACGATCATCTAGCTGAGCTTTTTCAAGCTGAATTTGTTCTTCAAATAATGATTTGTAAACAATGGCTGCAACTCCCTTTTCTTCGGCTTGCTTTAAATTATCAATGTTATTGGCTAAATTGCATGCTCCTAAAATTATTGGATTTTTCAGCTCAATTCCTAAATATTTCGTCTTAAGATTCACCATGGCTTAGTAAAGTTTTGATTTGTTTATATAATACTTAGTCTATTTTTCAACTATTTAATTAAAGTTTTTTTATATTCGCTTTAAAAGTTAGGAGAATGATCGATTATTCAAAATTACGCAAAGTACCCTTACTTCGAATTCTTTTCCCATTTATTCTGGGAATACTATTTACTTCTCTTTTTTTCTTCCATATTGATTGTGTTATCAGGTTTATTTATATAGTACTTTTTATACTATTAACAGCTTCACTTATTGTTTTGTTTATTAATCCAAGGGAAAAAATATTCGATTATCTTTTGTTTGGATTAATATTTATTATAGGTATGGTCTATTCACATGCCAGCCTCAAGACTCCATCAATAGAACAAAAAGAAAAATTTTACCATGGTATAGTATGTGAAGTTCCTCAATTAAAGAAAAACAGTTCATGTTTTGCTGTTCAATTGGACCGGAATCAATTCCCTGATTTAACCTTTCAAGAACCAAAGATGTTCCTGTATACTACCCGCGATTCGTTGTTAGTCGACTCCGTTTGTATAGGAAAAAAGATTATTTTTTATGGCAAATTGAATCCGATTAAAAATTTGGGAAATCCGGGAGAATTCGATTTTAAGAAGTACTTATCTACAAAATATATATTATTTCAATCCTATGTGCCTTTATCCCGCCTTGACTTCAGTACAACAAATCATGGATTTTTTCTAAAGCGGTTTGCCTCTGATGTTTGTAAAAAAATAATCCACCAGCTACAAAACTATTCTTTTAACGACAATTCTTTTGCCATTCTACTGGCATTAATTGCCGGAAACCGTGATTTTATATCCGATGATTTGGAGAAATCATATGTTAATGCAGGAGTTGTTCATGTTCTTTCTGTTTCGGGCTTACATGTGGGAATAATTTTTATGTTTTTACAGGTTTTGCTTAAATTTCTCGATTATCATAAGCGAACCAGATTTTTTAAAGTGATATTTATATTATTGATTATTTGGATTTATGCATTAATTTCAGGTTTATCACCTTCAGTAATGAGAGCTGCACTTATGTTTTCTTTGATCACTGTAGGTCAGTCAACGCAAAGGGATATATCACCATTCAATATTCTTGCATTATCTGCCTTAATTATGCTAATAATTAATCCGCTTCAAATCTATGATGTTGGTTTTCAATTATCTTATCTGGCAGTTTTCGGCATTTTGTATTTTCAACCTGTTTTCGACAGTTGGTTTACTGCACAAAACAGGGTTGTTGATTATGTTTATAAACTCTTTTCAGTTAGTTTGGCAGCACAGTTGTCTACTATTCCGTTTATACTGTTTTATTTTAACCAGTTTGCATCATATTTCTGGCTTGCAAATCTTTTAGTTATACCCTTATCTTTTGTCATTCTAATTCTTGCAATTATATTTATCTGCATTTCAGGAATTTCTGCAGTTTCAGGTTTATTAGGCTGGGTTCTTAATGTTTCTACCTATCTGATGAATAGTTGGATCAAACTTATCGAACAAATACCAGGTTCTGTGATTCATGATATTCATTTTCCTGGTTTATTCGTTGTTATATCATTTGTATTTATATTTAGTCTTTTTAGCTGGATTAAAAAGCCTCAGGCTATTAAGCTTTATTTTGTTTTGTTGTCTTTATCAGTATTTCTGTTATTTGGTATTTTTCGGAATACTCAAAAGATTAACAAAAATATGGTTGTTGTATATAATATACCTAAATATTCTTCTATTGCCATTTATTCTGATTCTTTAAACTGTGTAATCGGAAATTATGAAATGCATAGTGTTCCAGGCTATGTTCAGGAGATATACCGCAGGCATCGGCAAATTGAAGATATCGATAAGAAAATGGAATATTATCGATTAGATTCCATATTTGCAGATAGTGACTCCGGGTTTTTCAATAACCAAAAATCGGTTTCGGTCATTACGGTTGGAGAAAATTCAAAAATTATGTTTTATCCAGGTAACCGGTTTGAGAAACAAATATTTGATATAAAAGCTGAATATCTGATCGTTTCGGGTAATAAATACCCTCCTTCAGCGCCCGTTTTTGCGAATTCGATTATACTGGACAGTAGCAATAAAATGTATATTGAACAATACTGGGAAACATATTGCCGAAAGTGGTCAAAAAATATTGTGATTGTTAGAAAACAAGGAGCCTATAAAATAGAAATCGACAAAATTTAACTAATAAACTTCTTCCAATACACCAAGTCCCTGTCTGATAACCTGAATTGTTTCTGTTGTACAATCAATTATTGTCGAAGGTTTATTATTTCCAAATCCTCCATCAATAACTGCGTCAACCAAATGTCCAAAGTTTTCGTGTATCAGTTCAGGGTCTGTAGTATAATCAATAATGGTATCTATATCGTGAATTGATGTTGTTAGTATTGGATTTCCAAGTTCTTTTACTATTTCAAGTGGTATGGCGTTATTCGGTATGCGGATACCAACAGTCTTTTTCTTGTTTTTGAATAGTTTTGGAATATTATTATTTGCTGGTAAAATGAAAGTAAAAGGACCAGGCAAATATTTTTTCATCATTTTAAATATACGATCATCAAAATGACGAGTGAATTCGGAAATATGGCTTAAGTCGTGACAAACAAAAGAGAAATTGGCTTTTTCAGCTTTAAGGCCTTTAATTTTTGCTATTCTTTCTACCGCTTTGCTGTTGAAAATATCACATCCAAGCCCATAAACAGTGTCTGAAGGATAAATAATAACGCCCCCATTTTTTAAAATATCTACCACCTGTTTGATATGCCTTGGTGCTGGGTTCTCCGGATAAATCCTTATCAACATATCAGTAAATATTAATTAATAAAATTCATATTCATATTTGGTGAGCAATTTATAATCAGTGCTTGGGTAGTATGTGTGTTCTTCAGAGCAGACTCCCTGTTCGTTATATTTAAATGCTTTAATATTATATTCATCCGCAGAATTTCTTTTCCATTGATAATTTTCTACATTACCATCACTATTAT
>JAHEEB010000580.1 GCA_024640925.1 Bacteroidota bacterium
ATAGCGACAAATAAACTTTTTGGAGAAATCGTTATTTATATCCAACATATCGTAAATTAATAAAACCCGTTCACATTGGAACCAGCTCCTATTCCAATAATTTGTATTACTTTTCAGCTGATGATGATTTTTACAATGCCCGACAGAAAAACTTCTTTGACTTTCCTATTGCACCATTCCATCTAACTAAACACGCAAAAAATTGATAATTTGCCGATTAGTTAGCAATGGTTGGTTCTACATTTTATAATGTATTGGAATTTTGGATAAAACTATTCATTATTAAAAACATGGAAAAAGCCCCGGAACTGAGTGTTTGTCCCAACACTTTTGGTATCTGTTGTGGTGCTTCCAGTGCTGGTTCCGCTATCATTTGATGAAGATTCACTTGATGATTGCCAGGTTGAGCTGCGTTCGGCTTCCTCATCATTTGGTTGGATAACTGTATAATTTTTTACTATATAATAGTAAACGCCTGTTGGTACATAATTATCACCATTATTATATTTTCCATCCCAACCATCCCAATCTCTGATATTTCCTTTGAAATGATGTACTTTCATTCCATTTCTGTTGAAGATAGAAATCTCAAAATCAATGATCGATTCATCTACAAATCGGAAGACGTTATTGTCTCCACTGGGAACAGATATGGCATTTCTGACACTAAGCATGGGTTGCAGAATTTCGATTTCTTCTTCTGCTTCCATTACATCCTCGCAAGTAAGAAGAGCCCATTCAACGGAGTGTCTTGCAGTAAGCTTAGGGGTAAATGTTCCCCATCTTATATATTCATAAATAATTGAATCGGCATTCGTTTCCAAAGTTATGGTATCTTTATTCCCGTCTACTTCATCAAAATTCCAAAGATATGAATGCGCATTTTCCGACTTATTCTCAATAAAGAATTTTGCCGGAGCCGAATTTATTTCTTCACCGCGGTATTCCTCACTATAGTAATAATAATAGGCAGAATCTTTGTCGGGGTAATATGTTTTATCATCAAGTTTTATGTGGTTTACAGTAAAATCAGCATGGGGTCGTATACTCCTAACATAAACCGAGTCACGTCGTTCTTGTTGCGATGCATCAGTTACAATGGCGGTATACCACATATCTTTCCAATAGGGGTCTGTTATTTTACTTTTTAACTGTCCGGTTATCGGTATTTTGCCAGCAACAATTTTCCCCTCTTCAACATCAAACTCTTTCTTCCAGCTAAGTTTATATTTCAACTTACAGGTCAATTCTTCGTGAGTGACAGGATTGACATATGAAATATCAGAACTGTCGATTAGTACCCATATTGGTTCTATCAAATCACAACCAACATATGAACTTGTACTTAATTGTTGTTCATTATTTTTTGGGGTTATCGAAATCCGAAAGTTGTTTTTAAACACCCAGCATCGCTGAATTAGTGTGTCTGTTGCATTTCGAATAAGCAATTGATAACTTTTACCAATTGTGTCTGCTTCAACAACTAATTTTGTTCCGGTGAAAGACAAAAGTTGATAGCCCGAAGCAGGTACATATTCATACCATTCAATTGAACAATTGTTGTAGAGGTTCGTATCGGCAAGTAAATAAGTAGAATCGGTATTTGAGGTAAAAAAATAGAGCGAATCATTAATACCCGAGATAGTATAATTTGTTGTATCGGAAAAGCCGGCATGGGGCGCAAAAAGTTGGGAATATCCATTTGAACAAATAGAAATCAGGACTATGATGGCGGACTTATTCAGAAAATTCATCATACAGGGTAAATAAAATTCTTTTCTATTAAACTAAAAAAACAAAAAATTAGTATAAAAGCGATGCAATGATAAGAAAATAACCCAAGAAGAACAATAATTTGTTATGAACGGACGAAAGGATGGCTGGAACAAGGCAAAATCAGAATGTTTTATATTACTTTAATTTACTGAGCGTTACAATGTTCTAACAATTATTTTATATTGGAGCTATTCATAAATATCTTTTGAATTATTCCAACTCTATCCTTTTATTGTAACCTGAGTTCGCACTTCAGCAGGCAGTCAGCTAGCATTCAATCAACTATTCATCTTCTTATTAATTGGCACAATAATTGAATTAAGAGGGATATTAACCAGTATAACTTTAATCTGATGAGACGATTCTTATTATTTCTTTCAATGGCAGTGGTAGTTATGATGACTAATTCATGCTATTACGAGGATGAATGCCTGCAATGCGAAATTTACGATTATTATGGTAATTATGTTGAATATTATGGTAGCGAATGCGGCGATTCATATGATCAGGACTATTTTATGACTCAGGCAGATGATTATGCCTGGTATAATTATAGTGGATATGCCGAATGCTACCATAACTAAAAAATCTCAAGAAGACTTTATCCAGGTCATAATATCATAGGAGATAAAACCATTTTCTATTAGAGAGCTTTACCTATTCTTTAAATAATCCATTATTAATATCCACCTGTTTTGACTGGATTTTGATTATTGATGGTTCTATTCCTTCGCGTTTAGCAGTAATGGTTATTGTACCTGAAGCTAATGTTGAACGAATTGCTACTCTGGTAATACCACACTCCGTATTCAGGAATTTATTATTGACGGAACCTGGAATACCACTGTTATAACCTCCGCGCCATATGGCTGGGCCTGAAATTTCGAAATCGATCCTCGATTCGTCCGTTGGGCACCGGTTACCATTTGCATCAACCACTTCAACATCGATAAAAGCCACATCTGATCCATCTGCTAGAAATCCTTTAGGGCCTTCATTTACAGTAAGTTTTATTTTTTTTGGTGCGCCCACAGTTTTAATTTCATGCGTGCATACCATTTGTCCATTATTATATCCAATAGCTTTTATTGTTCCCGGTTCCCATTTAATTGATGGAAAGGTAAACTGATATCCGTTTATCGGTTTTGTTATACCTTTTGATTTCCCATTTACAAAGAATTCAACTTGTTCACAGTTCGAAACAACATACATATTTTTCGCTGTAGTATCGGCATAATTCCAATGCCCAATGATGTAAATATCCGGTTTTTCATTCTGTATTACCCTGTGGGTGAAATAAATTGGTTTTGGAATACGCATGGCATCCATTTTTCCGCTTACCCGGCATACTTCACTTTCATATTGGCGGCCATGACTGTTCGATTCAGTAAAAATGATAGAGCAATAACCCGACCATTTTGAGTGTAAGGGATCTGGGTTAGATATCTTTTGTGAGTAATAATCGTTAAATCGTTTTATTGCTGCCAAACAGAAGGTTTCACTGTTAAATTCATGTGTATCTCCAGGTTTTTTATGAAACCCATAATGCGGAGCGGAATGAGAATCCCAAAAGCGGCGAGCGGCTTCCTCTCTAAAATCTTCCGTTTCAATAATGGGCGCTAAATCACGTCGTTCAGCACTATAGGCTCTGAACATATCCTTATATCCTTTCAGGGAATCTGTTCGGGGATCCTGTCCAATCATTACACCAAAATATTCTGCGTATGGCGTTGCCAGAGAATCGTTTAATGTACGGCAACCCATTGCCCTTAAACCATTCGGATCCCATTGGCGTTTTAATTCGAGCATTTCTTTCATATGTTCGCCCGAGATCCCATTGTTTCCGGCTTCCCAGAACAGAATACTTGGATTATTCCTGTAATAAATAATTGTAGATCTCATTACTTCTTTTCGTTGTTCCCATTGACGGCCATCGCAGTCTTTTTCTTTATCACCAGCCGGACAGATTTGAATGATACCATATTTATCGCATGATCGCACATCAACAGGCTGTGGAGCAATATGCATCCATCGGATGTAGTTGCCATTGCTTTCGCAAAGTTTTTGCGCAGTATAATCGTGCATCCAGTCAGGATATGCCTGGCCAAGTCCGGCCCATTCATTTGTAGAACGCTGGGCATAACCCTTCAGGTAAACAAAACGGTCGTTGAGCCAAACGCCACCCTTACCCGCACCGCCTTTAAATTCTGCTTTACGAAAACCTGTATGAACTTTGTAAACATCTACTACTTTGCCATT
>JAHEEB010000581.1 GCA_024640925.1 Bacteroidota bacterium
ATTCCAGGCAAAAAATACCCCTCTGCACCTTAAAAAGGTGGGAGTGGGGTATTTTATATAGATTAGGTTCTTGCTCTATCCATCAGCAACTATAAGCTTTTCGCTATCAAGTCACCTATTTCTTTTGTACCCATACCCATTTGACCGGCAGCCAGGCTCTTAATTTGTTTTGAGCCTAAAGCATTGCTCACTGCTTTATCAATTGCAAGCGCAGCTTCGGTTTCGCCTAAAGTATCAAGCATCATTCCACCAGCACAAATAGCCGCCAGGGGATTAATAACATTCTTTCCAGCGTACTTTGGAGCAGAACCACCCATGGGCTCAAACATCGATACTCCTTCGGGATTAATATTGCCACCTGCGGCAATACCCAATCCACCTTGTATCATAGCTCCCAGGTCTGTGATAATATCGCCAAAGAGGTTTTCTGTAACAATAACATCGTAAAACTCCGGTGACTTAACAAACCACATGTTACAAGCATCAACGTGGTTATAATCCTGTTTGATATCTGGATATTCTTCCCCTACTTCTTTGTGTGTGCGCACCCAAAGATCGCCACAATGTGTAAGAACATTGCATTTGTGAACAAGGGTAAGTTGTTTCCTTTTATTCCTTTTACGGGTATACTCGTATGCAAAACGTATGCAACGTTCCACAACCGGACGGGAATATACCATAACCTGTGTTGCAACTTCGTAAGGTGTTCCAACCTGAACAGCTCCGCCAACACCAGTATAAATTCCGCCAGTGTTTTCACGTACAACAACAAAATCAATATCTTCGGGACCTTTATCTTTCAAGGGTGTTTCGACTCCCGGATATAATTTTACCGGACGAAGGTTTATGTACTGATCCAAAGCAAACCTCATTTTCAGAAGAATTCCTACTTCCAGAATCCCGGGTTTTACATCGGGATGTCCAATCGCTCCAAGAAATATCGAATCGAATTTTTTAACATCTTCAATGGCCGAATCAGGTAAAGTTTCACCTGTTTTCTTATAGCGCTCGCCACCAAAATCAAAATTCTGATAATTCAGTTTAAATCCAAATTTTGAAGCAGCTGCATTCAGTACTTTAATACCTTCGTTAACTACTTCCGGGCCTGTACCATCACCTGGTATCACAGCAATGTTGTAAGATTTGTTGCTCATTTTATTGGTTGTTGTTTTTAATTAATAAATAGGCAAAAGTATATGAAAATCACGATTTACTTAAGTGGTTTTCGTTTTCGATAATATTCAGCATTTTAACCGTTGCAGTAATAGCAGCAACAGTTTGATCGGAATCAAGACCTCTTGTGCGGAATTCCTTTCCATAATAGTTCCACGAAATTAATGCTTGTACTAAAGCATCTGTTCTACCACCCGGAGGTATCGATACTACGTAATCAGTCAGTTTGGGCAATTCTTTTTTCAGAAAAGCATATATTTTTTTAAGGGCTTTCATAAAGGCATCGTATTGTCCATCGCCAACCGAGTTTTCCTCGTACGATTTTCCGTTAATTCTTATCTTCAATGAAGCTACAGGACGTAATCCGGCAGCAGTTGATAATGAAAAATTCAGAATTTTTATATTTTCTTCTATAGCCTGACTTTGAAGAACATCTGAAATGATAAAGGGTAAGTCTTCCTGAGTTACGGTTTCTTTTTTATCTCCAAGTTCAATAATACGTTTTGTAACTTTTTTCATCGATTCAACATCGAGCTCTATGCCAAGTGCATCTAGATTCTGTGCAATATTTGCCTTCCCTGAAGTTTTACCTAAAGCATATACACGCTTACGGCCAAATCGTTCGGGCAGTAAATCGTTAAAATATAACTGGTTCTTTTTGTCCCCATCGGCATGAACACCACTTGTTTGTGTGAAGACATTTTCTCCAATCAGTGGTTTATTAGGAGGTATACGAATTCCGGAAAAAGTTTCAACCATTTTACTTACCATGGTAAGCTTCGACTCATCTAATCTCATCTCGTATTTATAATGGTCTTTAACCACCGCAATAACACTCGAAACAGGAACATTGCCTGCGCGTTCACCAAGTCCGTTCACAGTAGTATGAAAACAATCGATTCCTGCTTTTAAAGCTGCATATACATTGCCTGCTGCTAAGTCGTAGTCGTTATGAGCATGAAAATCGAAATTGAGAGTAGGGTAACGTTTCTTCATTAAAGAACAAAACTCAAATGTCTCATCCGGGTTAAGGATACCCAATGTATCAGGAAGCATGTACCTGTCAATAGGCTGATCTTTCAATTCATCAACCATTTTAAAAACATAATCCTGCGAACTACGCATTCCGTTCGACCAATCCTCAAGGTAAATGTTAACTTTTATTCCTTTTGAACGGGCATATGCTATTACATTTTTTATATCGGAAATGTGTTGTTCCGGAGTTTTTCGCAATTGCTCGGTTACATGTTTAAGAGAACCTTTTGTAAGCAGATTAATGACTTTACATTTAGCTCCGGAAATCCAATCAACAGAGTCTTTCCCATCGACAAAACCAAGAACCTCGATTTTATCAAGATCATTGTGCTTTTGTGCCCAGGAAACAATTTTCTTTACCGCATTATGTTCTCCCTTCGAAACTTTTGCCGAAGCAATTTCAAGACGATCAACTTTGAGATCTTCAAGTAATAATTTTGCAATGCTCAGTTTCTCATCGTCCGTGAAAGACACTCCGGAGGTTTGTTCCCCGTCTCGAAGAGTGGTGTCCATTATTGTTATCTTCATCAGAAAAAGGTTTTGGTATTAATTGAAAGAATACTTTTTGTTGATGTAATTCCTGTTGATTTTCACTCAGATTATATCCGGTTCTTATTTAAGAAAGTCCCGGTATTTAAAATAAACACCGGGACCGTATAAATGTTTATAATGCTACTTTTCTATTTGATTCAAAAGCTTCAATTAAATCTTTTTTGCTCATCAGAAAATCGATATCATCATACCCGTTCAGCAGGCATTCTTTTTTATATGGATTGATTTCGAATTTTTCCGAATCTCCGGTAGCCATCAGAGTAATCGTCTGGTTTTCCAGATCGACTTTAAGTTCGTGTGAGGGATCGTTTTGAATCGTATCAAGTACTTTCTTTAGAAAATCTTCGGAGACCTGAACGGGTAAAACTCCGTTGTTTAAAGCATTGTTTTTAAAAATATCTGCAAAGAAACTTGAGACTACTACCCTGAAACCATAATCCACGATAGCCCATGCTGCATGTTCACGACTGGAACCACTGCCAAAATTCTTGCCAGCTACCAGAATATTACCTTTGAAATCGGAATTATTCAATACGAAACTTGCAATTTTCTGATTGTTTTTATCGTACCGCCAATCGCGGAAAAGATTCTCACCAAACCCATCACGGCTAGTTGCTTTAAGAAACCGAGCAGGGATTATCTGGTCTGTATCGACATTCTCAATAGGAAGAGGTACAGCAGATGATACAATGGTTTTAAACCTGTACTTATTCATATCATATACTTTTCCTTTTTTATCGTTGCTTGAAAAACTTGCTTCTAATGGCATAATTTTACTTTTTGAATGTTAGTATACTATAAGAAATTACGAGGGTCTGTTATTTTTCCAGTTATAGCAGCGGCTGCAGCAGTAATTGGACTGGCTAGAAGAGTTCTGGCCCCTGGCCCCTGGCGTCCTTCAAAATTGCGGTTTGAAGTAGAAACAGAATATTTTCCTTCCGGAATTTTATCGTCATTCATAGCAAGACAAGCTGAACAACCTGGCTGGCGCAGTTCAAAACCTGCTTCTTTCAGAATCTTGTCGATTCCTTCTTCAATAGCTTGTTTTTCAACTTGCTTTGATCCGGGGACTATCCAGGCAATTACATTTGAATCCTTCCTGTGTCCTTTGACAAACGATGCAAATGCCCGTAAATCTTCGATACGGCCGTTTGTACAGCTACCAACGAAAACAAAATCAACAGGTTTTCCGATCATTTGTGTTCCACCTTCGAAGCCCATATAGTTTAATGATTTCTCATAGGTTACTCTTGCAGATGCTTC
>JAHEEB010000582.1 GCA_024640925.1 Bacteroidota bacterium
GTATTATAATTGACAGATAAGTTTTGCTGTTGGGTAACCCTATACCTTAACTGGAAATTTGGGAGAATATTATTGAAGTGTTTTGCTGTATTGGTTTCGTGAGGAAAGGTTTGTTCTCCTGAAAGATTTGAATTTTGAATTTCAAAACCTGCCGATGCTGTCAACCTTTTGTCTTGAAAGCGATATGATAAGCCAACACAGTTGGTTAAATAGTTATTAAAATATTTGTTTGAAAGAGTATCTATTTGGATATAGTTTGTTGTTAAAGTATCAAGGTCTTTTGTTCGTTTGTAGGAGTATGTATTTGAGAATGTGTTTTTAGCATTAAACTGAATCAGGCTTCTTTTTCCAAATGGTTCAGTATATGCAATGTTGGTAGTAAATGAATATCCGTCAGTTAGCGTGGAGGTAATTCTGTTTGTTGAAGTTTCTATCCCTGATGTCAAATAGTCGACAGTTGAAAGGGTAGTGTTGTAAGGTTCTTTCTTGCTGAGAGAAGCATTCTGGTCAATCGAGAAAGTTCGTCTGTTTTTCTGAAATTTATGCCTGTAAGTTAATCGGTTTGTGATATTATATCCTGTAGTCTTTTTATTGTTCGATGATTCGGATGTATACTGGGGTAACAGATTGTCTGCAATTGAAATGGATTGCGATTCGGAACCACCCGATATTGACTTGTTCGATTGAAAATTTACGGAAGGATTTATAATAAGAGTATTCATTGTATCGATAGACCATTCCGCTTTTAGATTAATGCGGTTATTATAATTTTTTGTTTCCGATATTGTTTTGGAATTTTCTATTCTGCTTGAATCGGTACTGAGGATATATTCCGTATTTGAAAGCTGATCGTTGTCGTTATTGTTATTATTAAAGAAATAACTTCCGGATAAATTAAGTTTCTTCCCAAAATTGTTACCATAGTTTAGTCCAATTGAGTTTATTGTAGACAACCCATTTTGCGATCCGGAGCCTGAACTTCGAGTGTTTCTTCTCATACCTCCACCAGATTCATTATTATCTCGACCTCCTTGTCCTGACATAGCTCCAAGGAAATCCTGCATACCAAAATTTTGCTGGTTGACATTATTTGACGAAGCGATAACTGAAAAACGCTTGTCACCATCGAATTTGTTGATATTAGCCCCAATAGAATACCTGTCTTCATTGCCATAAGCAGCGGTTGCCTTTCCAAAAGTCCCGTTTCGTTTATTATTCCGGGTAACAATATTTAAGGTCTTTGTAGTCTGCCCATCGTTAAAGCCGGTAAATTGCGATTGCTCACTTTGTTCATCGAATACCTGCACTTTTTCAACTATTTCTGCCGGAAGGTTTTTTAGTGCAATGGAAGGATCATCGCCAAAAAAGGCTTTCCCGTCTACAAGAACTTTTTTTACTTCCTCGCCTTGAGCCTTAACAGTGCCATCCTCAATGGTTACACCCGGAATCTTTTTTACTAAATCTTCAACATTAGCATCTTGTGTTACTTTAAATGCCGATGCAACAAATTCAGTAGTGTCGCCTTTAAGAATTGCTTGTGGCGCATTCTTTGTAACGGTTACTTCATTAAGCTCTTCTGCCTGTTCAACAAGAGGAATATTTCCAAGAGTTTGCTCCCGAAAAAGTATTTGTACATTTTTAGTTACCTTTTGATAACCAATAAACGATACAGATAAATTATAATTCGTTTTCTTTAAATGAACAAAGGAAAAAGAACCACTACCATCGGAAAGTGTGGAATGGACATCGGTACTATCGTTACTATTCACCAATTCAATATTAGCCCCGTTTAAAGACTCCTGGGTGCTGCTGCTAACTACTTTTCCAGAGACCGAAAATCCTTGTGAAAAACTGATTTGTAACGAGAATAGGGAAAGTAAGGAAATTGCTAAAAATTTGGGCATATAATCAATTAATAAATGAAAAATTAAATGTCTGTTTTATATCTCTGAAAACCATTCGTCATGCTTAAAAGAGAATGATATTGATTTTCGTATATTTTTTAAATCCTGAGGAATAAAATTGGTTTAGCCATTAGACAATAGTTTTTGAAAATACTTGCGCCAATAGTCTAAATTCATTAAAGTATATTGTTTTGTACCAAAAATCAATTGGTTTTACATTTTATAATATGTTGGAATCCGGGTTTAATATTTAGCACTAATCTATAAAAAAAATCTCTGTTAATCATTTCTGTAATAGCATCGATATTGCTCTTGGTTCTAAGTACAATAAGAATTAATAGATGATTCATTCATCAAATACTTTTTGATTACAACTATTCCAATTTGTAACTTTGAGTTTGTGGTTATCTAAAAGCCAATGTTATTTGGCAATAAATAATACTATGATAAAAAATGAAATATATTTTTACTTACTCCTGACAATCGTTGTATTCTCAGGAACAATAAATTTATTTTCTCAGACTCGTGAAATAATTAATCTGGATGATTCCTGGAAATTTTCCTTATCTGATGATTCAAATTCATATAAATCAGGTTTTGACGACAGTAGTTGGAATATTGTTACGTTGCCACATACATGGAATAATTTGGATGGACAGGATGGGGGCGATAACTATTATAGAGGAACAGGCTGGTATAGAAAATCAATAGTCATTAACGAATCATCAGACAAAAGGATATTTCTGAAATTCAATTCAGTTAATCTTTTGTCGGAGATCTATGTAAACGATTCATATGTGGGTAAGCATATTGGAGGTTATTCAGCTTTTATTTTCGATATTTCAGAGTTTGTTAAACAAAACCAAAATAATGTAATAGCAGTAAAAGTCAGTAATTCTAAAACGTTAAAATATGCTCCTATCAGTGCTGATTTTACATTTTGTGGAGGAATTACCCGAAGTGTTGAATTATTAGTGACAAATAACGTACTTGTTTCTCCCATGGATTATGCCTCTTCAGGAGTTTATATTACGCCCGTGGTAAATTCGGCAAATAATGCAGATATAAATATTAGCACCATACTGGCTAACTTTTCTGATCAACCTACAACCATTCTGGAAAGTTATGTTATAAAGGATGAAAACAATTCTGTGGTTGCATCATATAATGTAAATAGCAGTTTGCCTGCAAATACCGATAAATTATTAAAGCGAAGCCTGTTAATTTCTAATCCTATATTATGGAATGGACTAAAAAATCCGTATTTGTATACTTTAGAGATGTCGCTTAAAGTTAGTGGAATTACTGTTGATGAAATAAAAGAGAAATTTGGTATCCGATACCTTTCGGCTAGTGCCGACTCAGGAATATACTTAAATGGGAAGAGGTATCCTTTGTATGGAATAGCTTTTCACGAAGACCGTTTAGATAAGGGAAGAGCCATAAGCGATAACGACCGTAAGGAGGATCTGGCAATTTTAAGTGAAACAGGACTAAATTATTTTCGGTTATCTCATTATCCGCATGGACAATATACTTACAATTACTGTGATAGTTCGGGTATAGTTGTCTGGACAGAAATACCTTTAATAAACGAAACAGATACTTCCGGTTCCGATTTTTCCGATAATGTAAAAGAACAGTTAAAGGAATTGATAAAACAAAATTACAACCATCCATCCGTATGTTTTTGGGGCCTTTATAATGAAATATATTCAAATCCGGATCCGACTCAACTTGTTACAGAACTTAATTTCTTGGCAAAAAGTCTTGATAGTACCCGGTTTACAGTAGCTGCGAATAATCAGAATGGCCCCACAAGAGATATTCATGACCTTTTTTCTCTGAATTTATACCTTGGCTGGTACCACGATAGTATTGGTAAAATTAATATATCACTGGATAATGAGCATAGTTGGTACCCTGAGTTGTGTTATGGATTAAGCGAATATGGTGCTGGAGCCAACATTTTTCAACACGAAGAAAATCCGAAAATGCCTTTACAGAGCGGTGATTATCATCCGGAAGAATATCAGAATTTATTTCATGAAGGACATTGGGCAGCAATTAAAATACGTCCATTTCTTTGGGAAACAAGCGTTTGGACAG
>JAHEEB010000062.1:0-3478 GCA_024640925.1 Bacteroidota bacterium
CTTCCATATTCTTCTGTACCTACCCTGTTTTGTACAACCCTGTCGATACCGAATACATAAACCGTTTTAATAAGCAGGTTAATGGCCAGAAAAAAACTGAGATTTTCTAGAAAGCGTTTTTTCAAGGGTATATGGTTTTGCAAATACAAAAATAGAAGAATATAGTTCTTCTGCTATCAAGAAATTGTTTTAAACTCTAATTTGTCAACATTGTATCAGATAATCTAACGAAGTAATTTCTTCTGTAAATTTCAGGCTACTATACAACTTATGTTTGAAAACCAATTCTTCCTTAGCTTTCAGTGTATTTGTTCACATAATTTTTCGCTCCAATAATTATTTCAAGTGGATTTCATTTGCAAAAGTTTATGAAATTCCGGGCGGAAGTACTTTTCGATAATGAAAAAAAGATGAAATTTTTGTAACAGGTACTATTTGAATATGCAAAATCGGTGAAATTTCCAGAGGAAGGAGTTTTTGTATATAACAAATACATGAAATATTAAGTTCCTCCGTTTTTTATTCGTGAGAAATGCCTGAAATTTTTATTTCATCTCTTTTGCATCCGTGTAACTAGCCTGAAATTTCTGTAAGGGGCATTTTACGCATGTGAGAACTATCTGAAATTACTACGAATGGCATTTTTTATACATAAAAAACCGGTCGTTTTTAATTTCGACCGGCTTTATGCTTAATGGATTAAAGAAATGGTATGGTTTCAATGTGTTATTAAACCTGGGTTGTAGTTTCAACTGGTTTTTCTTCTTCTTCTACCGTTTCTGTCTGGTTATTTACCCTCGGAAATAGTTTTTCGCAGGTATTTTTACCATATGTTTTACGGGCATCGAGATAATTACTTTCGTATTGCCTGATAAGGCTTTCTTTAGCAATTTCCACTTCTGCTTCGGCTAGTTTTATTTCACGAATAGATGCTTCATTTGCCTTAATGGCCTCGCTGGTATTTGTTAAACGCGATTTTATTTCATCAGCCAGCGAATAAATGCTGTGGCTTGCTCCAAGGCTTTCGATACGAATTACTATCTTTTCGACAGAAGCAATCTCTTTAAGAAAAGGCAGGCGCACAATTTCGCCATATTTTTCATCGGGGAATATTTTTTTCAGAATTCTTTCCGAAGGATTACCCCTGTCATATTGTTCACATTTTTCATACGTCGACCGAATGGAATCGTCGAGATTATGATCACTTAAAATCATATCGTCATAGGTATTCTCGCGGACAGTTTGTTTTTCGGTTTTAAGTTTTACCTTCTGTTCAAGATTTTCGCGCGATGTTTTAATCGAGCTGATTAGTTGACTGTCGTTGACAACTTGTTTGATTAAACGTTCGTGACGTCGAACAATATTCAGACATCTTGTGGCCGAATCGTGTGATGAAAGTAATTTTGCCATGTTACTAAATTTTAATTTTGATGTAATTAATTTTAGAATGAATTGTAAGGTGAAAAATATTAATTATTTGGTAAATAATTGTTGAATAAATTAGAATCATATAGTTATAAACCAGTTGTTTTGGGGTACATTTTCATACCATTTCCGGGTTATGTGGTTGAGAAATAACCGGATGTTTTAAACAGTGTGTTGTTGAAAAAATTTTCCGAAACAATACAATTTCTTCTTTTGATTGGATGAAGTTGATGTATGCCAAATTGTTTGTGATTTATAGTTAAATTCGTTGCATAAAACAATTGGTAATGCTACAGTCATTTTACAAGGAAAACTCTATTGAGGCTGGTTGCGATGAGGCTGGGAGAGGTTGTTTAGCTGGTCCGGTTGTGGCTGCTGCCGTTATATTGCCTGCCGGATACGAAAACGAAAGACTTGACGATTCCAAAAAGCTCAGCGCTAAGGTGCGGGAAGAACTCAGAATAGAAATAGAAAAGGATGCCCTGGGTTTTGCGGTAGCATTTATCGATCACCATGTAATTGACCAGATTAATATACTTAAGGCTTCAATAAAAGGTATGCACGAGGCCCTTACTTTACTTAAGACGAAACCGGAACATATCATTATCGATGGCAACAGGTTTTTTCCCTATCATAAAATACCCTATAAATGCATTGTTAAGGGCGATAGTAAATACATGTCAATTGCGGCTGCATCTGTTCTGGCAAAAACATACCGCGACGAATATATGGTAAAGCTGAGCCTTCTGCATCCGCAGTACGGATGGGAGCAAAATATGGGTTATCCGACAAAAAAACACCGCGAGGCTATTGTTAAACATGGTCTAACCGAATATCACCGGCGTTCGTTCCATTTGATAGATGAACAACTATCGTTTGAATTTTAAAAACCACCGATAATCAAAGAAATATCTGTGGTGAAAATTGCCTCTGCTTTAATCGAAATGTCAACCTACGAGGTTCAGAACCCTATTATGGTTTCCTTCAGGTAAACTTCCATTTCCGAAATCGATTTCTCCCACCCCTACAGGGTGAATAAGAGGTAGATTTGTTACCCGGGGCGATACCCTGGGTTATGGTGTCAAAGGCTTTCAGCCTGGGTGGTGCAGAAAAAAATGGTGTTGTGTTTTTAATAGAACAGAATGTCCGGACTTCGGGAAGTATTTTCCAAGCCAATAGAGAAATCGGTCAGATGCCATTTAATGATAATCGTTATTTGATGCCATATTAATACTATAAGCTTTTATCATAGAGACAGCCTGTAAGGCTGACAGAACATAACCCGGGGTACAACCCCGGGAATAGGAAACAAAGATGTTCGGGTTATCCAGGCTGTAAGCCTGGGAGAAATAATAACGCTTGCCTGAATATCTATCTTCTCAATATCATTCAAAGCTCTCATCTGATAAATCAACTAAATCTGCAACAATCTGCGATTCAGACTTTTTTATTTAGCCCTACGAGGGTTCAGAACCCTCATAGGGTGTTTAGGTCCGCTTATTTTACAATTAATTCTACTTTGTTTGAAATAATCCAACCATAAAATACTTCAGCTTTGAGCTCTTGCATGTCTTC
Organism: Bacteroidota bacterium; assembly: GCA_024640925.1. Lineage (GTDB taxonomy): Bacteria > Bacteroidota > Bacteroidia > Bacteroidales > UBA10428 > UBA10428. The sequence goes on from JAHEEB010000062.1 coordinate 3,001, forward strand.
ATGCTGAATATGCTCAGGTACTACATATAATTAATTAATCATCGATAGCCCTGCCCAAACTTAGGATAAAATCATAAAAGAGTTTTGATATGCTGGAAGAACATTGTTTATTTTGGTTTAATTAATTAACTATTTTTATTCTAATAAAATGATCACAATAGAAACAATATTATAACAATTTAAATTCCATGAATGATCATGAGCTATTATTTTTAGAGGGAATAATTTCTTATTCTTTATTTGCCTTCTCAGCCTCCTACTCAAAAACAATTAAAAAAACAAAAGGCTACCTCTTTTTTATAGCAATATTCATTTTTATTTATACAATATGGTGTGTAATTCTGAATTACAGATTTAGATTGTTAATAGTTCCTTTCGTTTTTCTTATTTTATTCCAGCCATTACGATATTTTTTTATTTGGTTGCTGAAAAAAGACCCTATTATATATATCAGAGGAGTATATTTAACTGATGAGGA
>JAHEEB010000062.1:3488-10652 GCA_024640925.1 Bacteroidota bacterium
GGCATTTTCATTTAGTGACATTATATTCACTTCTCTAATGATTTTAATTCCTTTTTTTAGTCCCTTCTTTATTCATTTTAAATAAAAAAATAAAAAGGTTATTTCAGACTGAAAAAATATTTTTTCTGAATGCGAAATATGCAGACTTCTAAAACACAAAATGACTGCGAAAAAAAATGGCCATCCAAATAAAATTGGACAGCCAAAAAATAATAGTTATTCCTTTGTATTAGAGCAGGAACGAATTTTTATTCATATCCCGGATTTTGTTCAATAGCTCCGTTCATCAAATCAATCTGACTTGGAGGTATCTGAAATAATCCTTTTGTTTTTACAAAATTATTGCCATCGACATCGAGACTGTAAACATCGGATGTTTGGGAATTGTCAACATTATTTCCGTTAGCATCAACATCAGTTTCATCAACATAGGTAAGTTTTGAGGTAAGTTTTGAAAAATCGCCCTTACAGGAACGTAAAACATCCCAATAGCGCAATCCTTCACAAGCAAGTTCTAATCTCCTCTCATTAAAAATGTCGTCGATTGTTACGGTTGTATAATTGTGAGTTATATCACCAAAGGCTCTTTCACGCACCAGATTTGTCCATTCTACAACATTTGTGTTATCACCAGCCAATAAATGAATTTCAGCACCCATCAAAAGCACATCTGCATATCGAATCATAATCACATCTTCATCAATATCCGATTGCCAGTTGGTAGCTGGAAGTGTATTACCTACGGAAACAAGTTCATATTTCTTACAGTTATATCCGGTATACTGAGCCTGGGTAATTGAAGTACTATTCCAATCGTAGGTAAGACCTTCATCATCCCATGATAAAATTGTTGCAGTACGACGTTTATCTGCTGCATCATAAGCATTCCATAAGGTTTTTAATACAGTCATAGCTCCCCAACCTTGTCCATAAGGATCAATATTTGTATAACGTGGACCTATCATACGATGGAATACCTGAGAGGGATTTCCTGAAGACTCAAACCGTATTGCCCAAACGACTTCCTTATTCACTTCACCAGCATAATCTACACTTGTTGAAAGACTAGGGACCTTCCATAAACCGGCAAAATCAGAAACAAGACCATGTCCGCTGTTGCTAATAACATCATCAATATATGTTTTTGCATCTGATACAGTAAAGTCTTTAATGGTTTCGTCATTATAATAACCACTATAAAAAAGGTATACCCTTGCTATCATAGATTCTGCTGCCCATTTGGTGATATGGCCCCAATTTGCCGGCTCCATCTCTCCATATTTTGCAGACAGAGCATTTTGAGCAGCATATTTCAGATCTTCCATCATAAATGAATAAAGATCTTCTGCCGGAGTTCTGACAGGATATTCTCCGGGTGCCAAAGGATGATCAACTGCTGGAATTTCTCCGAACAATCGGCTTAGATAAAAATGAAAATAAGCCCTTAAGAAACGTGCTTCAGCAAGATATTGTTTTTGAAGAGATTCCTTTCCTGTCCAATCTATGCGACTTTCATACTGAATGTAGATATTAGCACGATAAATTGCTCCCCAATATGTATTCCATAAAATTTCATTAGTAGTCGCATCAGGCTGTGCAATACATCTATCCCATCTCTGGAAACCGCCACCATCTCCTTGTCCGGCACCACCAGCACAATCGTCAGAAGCAATTTCAGATAGTACATATGAACACCACCAATCATCAAATAAGTTCATATTATATATTGCTGTAATTGCTTGTGTTGCATCCGATGGAGTTTTATAGTAGTTTTCTATTACCATAGAGGTGGTTGGGTATTTTTCGAGATAGTCTTCACTACACCCAAACACCAAGGCAGAAGTAAGTATAATTAATATCTTTTTCATGATTCTCTTTTTTAAAATTTAACATTTAAACCAACCAGGTATGTTCGAGCAGTGGGATAAAAACCAAGATCAATTCCTGAAGCATAAGCATCGGTTAATACTCCGGAGCTATTGTAATAGGAACCATAACCTACCTCTGGATCAAGTCCTGAATATTTTGTTATAGTCAGTAAATTAGTTGCAGAAAAATAGATTCTGAACTGTTCAAATGGACCCTCCTTCCACAATGATTTAAAATCATAACCCACATTAATACTTTTAAGTTTTAGATAACTAGCATCTTCCACATAAAGATCACTAAACAATCTCCAGTTTTTGTTGGGATCAGTCCCTCCTGTTACACGAGGCATAGTGTTTGAGGTACCTTCTCCTTCCTGCAATACACCATCGCCGTTTTTATCATCCCATTGCCAGCGATCAAGTACATCTGAGGTGTAATTGAAAAATGGACGTTCCTGAGCTCTATAGCATTTTACAACCTGATTACCAATTGCACCTTGAAAATTCATTGATATATCGAATCCTTTGTAGGAAGCTCCAAAATTAAAACCGTAAACTACATCAGGGTTAGGATTACCAATCATGGTTTTATCTTCGTCATCAATAACACCATCTCCATTTGCATCAATACGTTTTACATCGCCAGGCTTAGCCGATTTTTGCAAAAGGTCTCCATCTTCATTCACATAGTTAGTAATTTCTTCCTGAGTCTGAAATAGTCCATCAGTCTCATAACCCCAGAAATAACCAATCGGGTAGTCTTCCTGAACACGGTAAAATTCATCCGAACCATTATACAATACAGCTGTGGAACCATGTATCAATCCATCGGGAACTTTTGTGACATTATTTTTATTATATGCAAAGTTTCCATGAACATTAATCATCAGATCACTAAAGTTTTTTACATAGCCCAAATCAACTTCCACACCGGTATTTACGACATTTCCACCATTAGCATAAGGATTGGTACTACTTATTCCGGCTATACCAGAAATACCTGCAGTTGGCATAGGTAATATCCAGTCTTTACTTGTTTTCTTATACCAGTCAAAAGCTAAATTGAAATTTTTCAGAAATCTAGAATCAAATCCAATATCTAATTGTTTGGAAGCTTCCCATCTTAATTTTGGATTAGCCATTATATTAGGAGACATCCCTGATACACGACCATTTCCATAAGAGTAAGATCTGGAATCCGAACCGACCGTAGCAAGAAATCTACCTGCCTGGTTAGGTTCTTTTCCATTTTGTCCCCAGCTTGCACGAATTTTCAAAAAATCGAGCCATGCAGCATTTTGCAGAAAACTTTCTTTTGATATAACCCATCCTGCTGATACAGAAGGAAAATAACCAGTACGGTTCTGACTACCAAACCGGGAAGATTGATCCCTGCGTAAGGATAAAGTAGCCATATATTTTTCTCCATAATTATAGCTTAAACGGCCAAATATAGAGAAACGACTATCGCCGCGACCACGATCTCCTTTTATTTTCACCGTATCGCCCTGAACATCGTCTCTTAATGCTATATTTGAAGGAACAGGGGCTAAATTTGAATTTACCAGGAAGGCGTTTATATCTTCTTCCATATTAAAATACCAGTTATCCTGGGAATTGGTACCAACCATAGCAATAAAATTGTGACTTCCGATACTTCTTTCATAAGAAATGAAATTATCCCAGTTATACCCAAATTTACGTTCCATATATTGTTTATAATCTGGTACAGGATTAATAAGATCGGATGTTATAGTGAAAGTGTCTGTTACACTTGAATTATTGGCATAGTTAAGTGCTCCACCAAAGTCTGTGCGTACTTTCAAACCTTTTACAATTTCAAGTTCACCATAAATATCTCCAATAATGTCATCATTTCTGTTCTGATCATTATAATAATAATTCATAACAGCAATAGGATTCTCTTGTTTTTCGTTAAATTTAGATTTCCCAAAACCCGTAGTTGTTGTAGGGTCGTAAAGTTCGATAAGAGGACTTGCTGCTAAAAGACTACGCATAAAGTTATTATAAATGCTTCCAACTCCCAGGCCTTTTTTGTATCGATGTGTATAGGTTAAATTTTCTCCTATTTTCAAATACTTTTTTACCTGATGTTCCGAATTTATGCGGAACCCCATGCGTTCGTACTGCGATTTATTGTTATAATCAAAAATACCGTCTTCTTTAGTATAAGATAATGATGCAGAAAAAGTAGATACATCATTTCCTCCGGTAACTCCAAAATAATGGCTCTGTATAGGAGCATTTTTATGATAAGCTTCTTCTTGCCAATCTGTGCCTGTTCCGCTCATATTATTGATACTATCCACCACGTTTTGTGAATAAGGCAATGCTGTACCGGTAGGATTCATGTTAAAATATTGCTCATTCATTATCTCAACATATTCCTGAGCATTTAACACGTCAACTTTTTTAGGAACATTACCAATCCCATAATATGCATCGTAAGAAACCTGCATTTTACCTGAACCACCTTTTTTGGTTGTAATAAGTATTACCCCATCGGAAGCCCTTGAGCCATAAATAGCAGCTGAAGCAGCATCCTTTAAAATATCAATTGACTGAACATCGGATGGGTTTACATTGCTCATACTACCAGGAACCCCATCGATAAGCACCAAGGGAGAACTTCCGTTAACAGAACCCATACCACGTATGGTAATATTATAATCGGAACCCGGTTGTCCTGATTGTTTTACAATAGCCATACCAGGAGTCAAACCCTGCAACGATGATTCAAGGCGGGTTGCATTACTCTTAACAATATCGTCATCCTTAACCTGAACGGTAGCACCGGTAACCAGTTTTTTCTTCTGTACACCATACCCAACAACCACAACTTCGTCGATACCAACCAGATCAACAACCATTTTAACGTTTATTTCTGTCTGTCCACCTACTGGTATTTCTTCGGTAACATACCCCATATAGCTAATAGTAAGAACATCTGATGCTGTAACTTCCAGACTAAACTTACCATCGATATCTGTTAAGGAGCCTTTCGTGGTGCCTTTTATTTGAACGGATACACCTGGTAATGCCTCACCAGTAGAACCATCGGTAATTGTACCAGTCACAACTTTGCTTTCCTGTTGCAAATATGTATCATGGGCAGCTCTTACCAGCTGCGATCCCAAAATGAATCCTAAAACCAGTAATAAAATCCTGATTTTTGGAAACCTCCCTAAACTTCGATAAACTTTAAAGTGTTTTTTCATAGTTTTAAAATAGGTTAGTGATATTGTAATATTAATTAAGTTAGGTTAATATTTAAAAACAATAAATTAGAATATGTTTTTTTGAGTAAAAACCTGCCTAATATAGCCTATTCAAAACCCAACAGAGTAGGTCAAATGTTTTAGAAATATGAGATTATTGTTAAGTTATACTACTTATCCCGGAATAGACAAACTATTGGATTTTGAAGACATTATAAAGAATTTCAACTAACGTGGAGGTTTTATAATTTACAGAATTTATTCATAAAATCCTTTCAATAATGAGGAAGTATCAGCTCTTTTGGTTCTTATTCTTCGCCTTCTTCTTCTTTAAAAACCACATCTAATTTCGACATAAAAGGCTTTACTGTTTCGATATCCTGAGGATTAACCATTGACGAAAAAGCGGAATTTAAGGCTTCGGTCATTTGTTTTCGTTGTTCCTTTGCTTGTTCCTTTTGTTTTGGTGTTAGACTTTCATCGTTATCGATTTGTTTCAGAGATTTTTCCAATTCGGGTGAAGTTTCGGATCCTATCTTTATGGTAAGATAAGAGAAAGAAATCGCTAATGCCTTCGATACAAAATCGGATACATTTGTATAACCATATTTCTGAACTACCTGGTTAACTTCACTTTTGGCTTCGAGCCCTTGAATATAATCCTGGAAATCCTGTCCGGCTTCATGGTTAACATTAAGCTTTTCCAGTTCTGCATCCAGGGGTTTAAAATTGGTTATAAAATTCTCTACATCGCCTGAATTAAGTATCGGTTTAGAAATATCGCGTTTCTGGGCAGACAATGTTATCGAAATTATCATTGCCAGAATTGTTGAAAACAGTTTCGTTACCATAAGAAATTATGATTAATGACACAAGTTACAACTTTTGCTCTTACCTTAAAAGCAAATCATAAAATTATAACAAAACAACGATGCAAATCCTAAAATGAAAGATTTAATCCAGTTTAAGTACCGCTAAAAATGCCGATTGCGGGACTTCTACATTGCCCACCTGGCGCATGCGCTTCTTTCCTTTCTTTTGTTTTTCAAGAAGTTTACGTTTACGGGTAATATCGCCACCATAACATTTGGCAGTAACATCCTTACGCAGAGCTTTCACGGTTTCGCGGGCAATAACTTTTGCACCGATAGCAGCCTGTATGGCAATATCAAATTGCTGTCTTGGTATTAATTCCTGGAGTTTTTCGCAAATCCTACGGCCAAAATTATACGCATTGGCGCGGTGTATAAGTGCAGATAAAGCATCAACCATTTCTCCATTCAACAGTATATCCAGCCTTACAAGATCGGCTTTTCTGTATCCTATTTGGTGATAATCGAAAGAGGCATAACCACGAGAGATACTTTTCAACTTATCATAAAAATCGAAAATAATCTCAGACAATGGCATTTCGAAGGTAATTTCAATACGATCGCTTGTTAAGTATGTTTGATTTTTTAAAGTTCCCCTGCGGTCGATACAAAGAGTCATAATAGCCCCCACGTATTCCGATTTTGTTATGATTTGGGCCTGAATATATGGTTCATCGATATAATCGATCATAGTTACATGTGGTAATCCCGAAGGATTATGAACATCGACAACATCGCCCTTGGTAGTATATGCCTTAAAAGAAACGTTTGGAACAGTAGTAATAACATCCATGTCAAATTCGCGATCAAGACGTTCCTGTATGATTTCCATGTGTAGCAAACCAAGAAAACCGCATCGGAATCCAAATCCAAGTGCAGCAGATGATTCCGGTTCAAAAACAAGTGAAGCATCGTTCAGCTGCAATTTTTCCATAGACTCGCGCATATCTTCGTATTGGTCGGCATCGACCGGGTACATACCTGCAAAAACCATTGGTTTTACATCTTCAAAACCCGAAATGGCTTGAACGCAAGGATTATGAACATGCGTAATGGTATCTCCAACCTTTACCTCACGGGCAGTCTTAATACCAGAAATTATATACCCCACGTCTCCTGTACTCAAATGCGTTTTTGGAATAGGTTTTAATCGTAAAATCCCAATCTCATCGGCATTGTATTCTT
>JAHEEB010000583.1 GCA_024640925.1 Bacteroidota bacterium
TAATAATTCTTCTTTCGGCAAGCCGGAGTTTACTACACACAAACAAGTTGATATCACCATACTTGTATAAACCTCGTGATTTTGGGGTAATGTGATAGGTAATTTCCAGTGAATTATCAACTCCAAAAGGGACTTTCAACTGGAAATGCCTTTCCTGTAATAGATCAGGTAATTCATCAATTATTTTAATTTCGACCTGAAAATTATATTCATTCCTAACATGAATAACTATTCTATTCTCATCACCGAGAGACAGAATCTGTGCATGAGAACGATAAGCATTTAACGGTTTAGTTAGTCTGAATAATAAAAATATATCGAGGCTGGTAAAAGCCAGCACAATAAAAAGACTCCCAACGGCAGGAATAAACAATACAGGGAAAGGGTAGCTAACTATTACCACCATAATAATTCCTGCCATAAAAGCAAAAAAGGAACCTTTAAGATATATGTTTTTGAATATAGACATTACCTTGGTACTTCTACTTTTTTAATTATATCCCGGATAATATCTTCAGGTTCCAGGCCTTCCATCTCCTTCTCGGGAGTTAGTATAATGCGGTGGTTTAAAACCGGATAAGTTACAATCTGAATGTCGTCTGGGATAACATAATTCCTACCATTTATGGCAGCTAAGGCTTTTGCCGTACGCATTATTGCCAGCGAGGCTCTGGGCGATGCCCCAAGAAATAAATCGCCGCTGGATCTGGTCAAATCGATAATTGTAGCTATATATGTTATCAGTTCATCTTTAATCTGTACTTTGTTAATAGTTTGTATACATCTGGCAAGTATCCCGGTGTCAAATACAGAATTCAGCGAAGTTGAAATTTCATCGTTGTGGTTATTCTTAAAGCGATGGAGTATATCCACTTCTTCTTTTAAAGAAGGGTAGTTTATTTTAATCCTGAATAAAAACCTGTCGAGTTGTGCTTCAGGCAACTTATAGGTTCCTTCCTGTTCAATCGGATTTTGCGTAGCAACAATAAATAACGGGAATTCGAGTGGGTAGGTCTCACCATCAACAGTTATTTGTCTTTCTTCCATTACTTCGAAAAGAGCAGCCTGTGTTTTGGCAGGAGCGCGATTTATTTCATCAATGAGTATTATATTGGAAAATATAGGTCCCTTTCGAAAATAAAAATCGGAAGTTTTCATATTAAACACATTTGTCCCTATCACATCAGATGGCATCAAATCTGGAGTAAACTGTATGCGTTTAAATCCTGCAGTAAGTGTTTTGGCAAGAAGTTTTACAGTAAGTGTTTTAGCAATGCCGGGAACTCCCTCAAGCAAGACATGCCCCTGGCACAACAGACCAGTAAGTAACAGATCCATCAAATCGCCCTGCCCAACAATTACTTTTTGCAGTTCTGATTTGGCTTCATTTACTTTTTGTTGAACAAACGATATATCTGAATCAATTTGAAAATCAATACCTAAGTCCTGTGAAAGATTGGTTTGATCATTGTATTGATTACTACCTGTTTGTTGATTTTCCTGTTCTTCCATTTATTTACAATTTTTATAAAAATACTCAAGAAGCGAATACAATTTTATTGTGTCACTTTTTGAAGGTTCAGAATCATGTTTTATTAAATAATAATTTGTGAAAATATCTTTAATATGTTTGGCATCAATACCCGAATGGAAAGAAATTATTTTAATATCTTCTTCTCTTCCATCGCTCAAATTAATTTTGTATCGCCCCTTTGTATAGCTCAGAAAAATTCTCATCAATTGTTCCGATAAATTTCCATGCGTGTCGGTTCTGTAATGCAATAAGCCAACTGTTTTAGCATATTCTATTGATGTATTTTTATCTGGGGTTTTAATTAATATGGGTTTTTGTCTTCGTTTCAAATGGAATATGAAAAAGAAGATCAATACTATTATGGTCAGATACCAGCCCCAACGAAGAGATTTTTGAGAAAGAAAAAATTTTAACGGGTTCATACCTTCATCCTGAATATCCTGAGGTAAGGAAAAGTGATTGAAATTATCCCAATAGATTGTGTTTGCTTTTCCTGTTTTCTCGAATACATCACTGGCATATTCAAATCCTTCTTTTTTGATTAGATAATAGTTTGTTAAAAGTAGCGGAGTGGTCAATATATATACAGTACCTTGTCCATAATTAATTTCTATGAAGTTTACCCTGCCTGAATCGATTACAGATAATGGCTCGATTAAACCTCTCATCCAATAATGATTAAGACATGAGTCTGGCAAGTATTTCCAGGAGTAAATCTTTTTCTTCTTTCCATCCTGAAAATGGAACTTATAAATCATATTTGAATCATCAATAAACAATGTATGAATGATGGAGTCATTGTATAAATTGGTAAATATATAACTGCTATCCAGACCAAAAACGTTTTCAAGAATCTGGGAAGGTATATTTTCGGAAGCAAAAAATGCTTTGTTCCCTCGTCGGATATAATCTACAAACCATTGAACAGTTGCAGAATCGTAATATGTTCTAAATCCGATGTTAAAATATAAACTATTTATAACTGTGTCATTAATTAATTTTTCCGGCGATTTATTGACCAAGATAAAATTTGAATCACCGTATGAATCTTTCAACATCTCAAAAATAAACCTGGTATCATAAGGCTCTTTTGATTGATGTTGGTACCTTGGCCTCCAGGAGTATTTTGCACTCATACTACGCACATAAAATACCCCTAAAATGAGCAAACAGCCAGCAACAAAAATTATGAATATGACTAATGTTATGCGTTTCAATCTATTTTGTCTAAAAAATTTTTAAAGCGACCAGAAATAATTGCGAATTTGTCAGGCTTTATCTGGTAATTGCCAAACCAAACCTGTTCATATATTGTTGTCAGTAAAGCAAAATCTTTGCCACCTGCTTTGTTCGACATTTCTCTAGCATAGTGGCCATTTGTCTTTTCCCGTTTCCATTTTATAAATTCCTTATCCGATAATTGTTTGATTGTTCTAAGATAAAATATACGAACTGCCAGTTTATATTCTCCACGATTAACAGCTTGGTCTAGCAAGTCATCAAAATCAGCATTATGTATATTGTCCTCAAGGTTTTCAATAATAGAAAACAGCTTCTGTTCAGGCACCTTCTCATTAAAAAAATTGAATCCTTTTTTTAACAAAAAAAACAAAAGAAAAGCAAGAACTCCAATGATTATTACATAAACAAATATTTTTGCAAATTCCAGCAGTCCGCCAGTTAAGGTTCTGCCATCTCTAAAGATAGAATCTTTTGTGTCTCTTTGTTTATTTTCTTTGGGCTTTTTTTCTTTATAATGCTCGGTATAATCAGTTCCCTGAGTTATTTTCTCCCATCTGTCTTTTTTAAAGTTTTGTTCCTGGGAGTTATTGTTTTTTTCTGTATAATCCTTGTCGGAGATTATTTCTTCCCAATTGTTCTTATCAAATTGTTCATCATCTATGCTCTGTAAGCCTAAACAATTCATGCTAATCAGAATAATAACCAGGAGGCAATATTTAAAATTCAGTTTAATCAATTTCGTATCCTCTCACTGTTTTGCGTATTCCAATATTTTTAATTCGTTTTATCAACTCATCGGCATACTTTATTTCTTTAAGTGTAAAAGACAACACACTCATAGAAATGAAAAGTATATAAAAGCAAAACGAAACCAGGAAGTAATGAAAAAAAGTATAAACAAACGTGGTAAACTGCAGGATGGAATTATCGGATAAGTGAATATTCCAGGAGATGAATGAAATTATTTCTCGTATTAATGCCGGAAATTGAAAAATACTAGATAATCCGCGTGTATTAACAACCCAGGAATTAGGATTAAATAAAAAAACAGTAAAAGCACACAATATAGAAATACTTAGATATTGAAGTAACATGGATCCAAACCGGTGGCTCAGGAGGTTAAATGTTTCGGTTATGCTATCTATTAGACTTAAATGACTGTAAAGGAAAACAGAAGCATTTAATAATACTATCGGGAGAATGAACACCATAATGGTAATTGCATAACCAAGT
>JAHEEB010000063.1:0-3623 GCA_024640925.1 Bacteroidota bacterium
TGTCACAAGTATAAATAATCAGGGGCAAATGGTTGGCCAGCCTATGGAATTCGATGAGTTTGTTAAGAAATATAACATGACCGATTCTATTTACGACCAAAAAATCACTCAGGTAGAACTAGATGGTATTGAATTACATAAAACCGAAGCTATTGAAAATGCCATTGACTTTTTCATGATGCCAATTCAAGATAGTGTAAAAGATCAAATGCAGCTTAAACTTGAGGAATACACATCCAAACTTAATGCCTGGTACAATGAATCGCAGCAAACATTATCAATTGTTTTCGACGAAGAGTTAGATACCATTGCCCTTCAACGTAAAACAAAACAAAAAGAGAAGGAATTGCGAAAGATTGAAACCATCCGTAACAAACAATCACGTTACTATCAGGACATGACAAGTCTCGACAACAATCCATTTGTAAAACTACTAGCTGTATTTTTTAATTAATAAGATATGTTCCGATTTCTCGACAATATAAACGAATTCTTTACCGACAATTACTTTGCTGAACGCTTTATCAACAATGTGTTTGAAAAGGCTGGCTACAAACATGAGCAGGTTGTAGAATTCAATAAAATGGTTTCGCCACTTAAAGAGAAATATTTTAAGTTCAAGAACTTATTCCTTCAAACACGCCGCATTGAAGACCGGATTAAGGTAACCCACGATTTCCACTCCGAATTATTGACAGTATTTGGGTATAGCACCGTTAATGAATATAAGGATATTATTTATCTCAACCCCAAGCAGGTAATACCTGTACGGTTAAAGTTATTTAAAGACAACAAACCCTTGCTCTATATCATGGAAATGCAAGCCATGATTCAGGTTGACGATAATGAACCAGATGGTATTTTCGACCAGATGTATAGGGTTAGTGAATGGAAAAAGGTTTTTGAATTTATTGAAAATGGCATCCGCATTAAACCTGATGCCATAAATGAAGCCATTTCCGAGCTGTTCCTATTGCACGAAGATGAGCGCCCAATATACGTGCTTATACTTGCAGGTTCGCAGCTGTTCCTTATTCACTACGACAAATGGAAACGGGGTAGTTACTTGCTCATTAAACTCGAAGAATTGTTTGATGAAGTGCAGCTTCCCCAATGCCGTGATTACTATTCATTGCTTTACACACTCGTGTCCAGGGAACATTTAGCGGGACATACTGACAACCTATTGGGAGCTTTGGACGAAGAATCGCACAAAGCGGCTTTTGCTGTTACCAAAGATTTGAAAATTGGTATTGTAAATGCTGTGGAGTTGCTTGCCAATGAGGCCGTCTACTATTTAAAGCAACAGAACCCCGATGGCTTAACCCTGAGCGACGATTTTGCTTGTGAACTCAAAGATGACTGTTTACAAGTTGTGTACCGTCTGCTATTCCTCTTCTATGCAGAATCGCGAAATGAGCTTGATATACTCCCGATTAACAATTTGGTGTACCAGAAAGGCTATAGCCTTGAGATGTTGCGTGATTTGGAGCAAGTACCCCTCAATTCAGACAGTTCGCGCAAAGGATATTTCTTTCACGAATCTCTCTGGAATCTTTTCAACTTGCTTAACCGTGGCTATAATCCTCATGCCGACACAGAACTCATTAACAGTTTTGCCGTGCGCCCTCTCGACACACCTTTGTTCGACGACACCAACCTTCATATTGTAAATCGGGTAAAATTCCGCAATGTTATTTGGCAGCAAATAGTTCAGCAGCTTAGCCTTTCGCAGGAGCAACGAGGCAAAAACCGAGGACGTATATCGTATGCCAACTTGGGCATTAACCAAATTGGTAGTGTGTACGAAAGCCTCTTGGCTTTCTCTGGCCATTTTGCCAACGAAGATTTAATTGAAGTAAAACGTGCCGATGATCCTACCGGAAAAGAAGGTACATTCTTAGTTCCCCGAAGTCGTCGGGATGACTTTAAAGAAGAAGAAATTCTTAAGGCAATTGATGATGAGGAAAAAGACATAGTAATACCCAAGGACAGTTTTGTTTACCGCCTTAATGGACGCGACCGCCAAAAATCGGCATCGTATTACACACCCGAAGTACTTACCCGTACTACGGTTAAATATACTTTGAAACACATTCTGGAAAGAGTAGTTAAAAAAGAAATACCTGCCGACGAATTGCTGAACTTGAAAATATTGGAACCAGCAATGGGTGCGGCCGCTTTCCATAACGAAACCATCAACCAATTAGCTACTGCTTATCTTGAATATAAGCAGGATGAGATAGTGGATGCTGGAGGCACACGCATTTTGCCAGGCGACTATACCACCGAACTGCAAAAAGTAAAATCGTACATTGCTGTAAACAATGTGTATGGGGTCGACTTAAACCCTACCGCTATTGAGCTTGGTAAGCTTTCGCTGTGGTTGAATGTAATACACCGCAACATGCAAACCCCGTACTTTGGCCATAAGTTAGGCGTAGGTAATGCTGTGGTTGGATGCTGGCGCAAGGTTTACAAAAAATCGGAAATATTAATTAACCCCAAAGACAAAAAAGCACCGGCTCAAAAATGGTGGGAAAACGAGCCTAAACGCCTGGACTGGAAAACAAAACGCCGCTCCGATGAAATATACAACTTTGTATTGCCCGATGGCAACATGGTGCCTGTTTCGAAGGTAAACTTTTTTAAAGACGAAGCCGAACAGGAAGCCGCAGCCTTGCTTAACGAACAAGAAAAACTGTTGGATGGCACCGAGCTAAAAGCCGCCCTGCGCCGCAAAAGCAAAACTGAACGTGTAAACCAATGGCGTAAGGATTTTTGCAAACCGTTTACCAGCGATGAGTTTAAACAATTGCAATTGATTTGTAGCCGTATTGATGAACTATTCGAAGAACAATACCGTTTTCAAGCTTCGTTAATCGACTCTACCCGCGACCGCTCTAAAATTTACGGACAAACCATTGAAAGCCCCACGCTGGAATTAGCCTATAACCAAAAGGACGAACTTACTAGCAAACGCAACAGTGCCAGCGCTCCCTATTTTAAGCTAAAACTTATTATGGACTACTGGTGCGCTCTCTGGTTTTGGGATGCTGCCGATGCGCTTTCGCTGCCAACACGCACCGAGTATTTAAATGACCTGCGTAAATTACTCAACATTACCGAAGACGAAGTAAATATCTATATCGAAGAAAAAACGGCTGCCTCCGAGAGCTCCACCGAGTTTGCCCAAAGCCAACCAATACAGCAAAAACTTTTTGGTGCTGCCGAGCCTACCCAACTTTACCTTGGGCAACAACTGCGCAAACGCGATAAAAACGTTACCCAAAAAGCGCTAATCGACCTTACATTTCAGAACCCGCAGACGGTACTTGGCGAAAACAACCGCCTGCAAATAGTCGATAACCTAGCTAAAAACTTTCATTTTTTTCATTACGAAATCGAATTTATTGAGGTTTTCGAGGAACGAAAAGGTTTTGATGTGATAGTGGGGAATCCTCCTTGGGTGAATATTGAAATAGATGAAACAGGAGTTTTAACAGATGAAAGACCTGAAGTTGTTCTTAGGGACTATTCTGCACCTGAAGTAAGAGAAAAGTTATTGGAAGTAATTAAAAAACAAAAAAATGTTTATAATCTATTTTACTCTGAATTAATTT
>JAHEEB010000063.1:3633-10642 GCA_024640925.1 Bacteroidota bacterium
CTTCCCATCTTTATATGGTCAAAGAAACAATCTTTACAAAGCCATACTGACCAATGCTCTTTCCATTTGCAATTCTATCGGCAATATAGGTTTGGTTCATCCTGAAAGTATTTATGATGATGCAAAAGGTAAAGATTTAAGAAAATTAATTTATCATAGACTAAAATATCATTTTCAATTTAGAAATGAATTTGGTCTTTTTGCTGAAACTAACGACCACGGTAGAATGGTGTTTAGCATTAATATATATTCAGGAAAAGAATCGGTTATTAATTTTCTATCAATTAATAATTTATTTCATCCAATTACTATCGAAGATTCATTAAAACATGATGGTAGTGGTTTATGCTTCGGAGAGAAAGTTTTTGACGTTAATTCAAAAAAATACATTTGGAATACTAAGGCTCATAAAGATAGACTAGTAGAGATTACTTCAAATGAATTAAATATAATATCACAATATTATGATGGAAGTAATGATTGGGAATCAGCAAAACTAGTTTCTATTCATTCAAAAAATCTACTTCCAGTTCTTTCAAAAATTGGAAGTTTCACTAAAAGACTTAAAGATTATAATTATTTTGTTACACAATGTTGGAACGAAGTTTCGGATGTTAAAAATGGTAATATTATTGATATTAGAAATTTTACAAGAGAGGCGAAAATTGACAGCTATGAACTAATATTAAATGCTCCCCATTTTTATAACTTAAATCCTCTTTATCAAAACCCGAAGAAAGTATATAAAAGTAACAATGATTATGAAATAATTGATTTAACTGATATAAATTCTGAATTTACTCAAAGGACTAAATTTCTACCCGGTTTACAATTGAATTTATTTAAAGAGAAAATTAAGAATCCTAATAGCCAAGATATCTGGATTGATAAATTTAAATGGGTGGCAAGTAGAAGGCTTAATACTCAGGGCGAAAGAACTTTACAAGCCTCAATTTGTCTTCCTAAAGTTTCACACGTAAATACAGTAATTTCAGTGGTTTTTGAGAAAACGACAGATTTAGTAGAGTTTACTGGTATTTCTAATTCTCTAATTTTTGATTTTATTTTTAAGACAAAAGGTATATCTGATATTTATCCTAATACTATTGAAGGTTTGCCATTAGGGATTGCCAAAGATTATTTAAAAAGATTAAATGTTAGAACTTTGCTACTTAATTGTCTTAATAAATATTATTCACCGCTTTGGCTAGAAACCTATAATGCAGCTTTTACCAAAGATAGTTGGAGTATTGCTGACCCACGCTTAAAGTCATTTAACACCCTTACGCCGGAATGGAAATGGGAAACCCCATTGCGCAATTATTTCGAGCGTCGCATGGCATTGGTTGAGATTGATGTAATTGTTGCTATGGCACTGGGCTTAACCTTAGAAGAGTTGGTTTTAATATACAATGTTCAGTTCCCTGTATTGCAGCAAAACGAAGACGATACCTGGTACGACCAACACGGCAATATTGTTTTCACCTGTAGCAAAGGTCTCACCGGCGTAGGCCTCGACCGCCCCCAATGGGAACAGGTAAAGGATAACACCGAAGGTCAATTGGTAGAACACACCATAACCAAAAGCGAGCTATACCAGGGCAAAAAAGTAACCTACTACCCACCATTCGGGAAATGCGACCGGGTGGAGGATTATACGAGGGCTTGGGAGCATTTTAGTAAGGTATTGGGGCATAACTAACACCTAATCCCTAACAACTAGTTGAACTTGTCGCAAAAATTGGCAATATTTGCGACAGAAAATTCACAAATATTTACCAAAATTGTGAAAAAACACATAGATTTACACCTATGCAAAGTGTTGAATATAAAATAGAAAAGACTATAAAATCGAAGCCTAAAGGTCATTTGCTGTTTCCTGATGATTTTAGCCATAGGGGGTCGGCAGAATCGGTTCGTAAAGCGTTGCAAAGTTTAAAGGAAAAAGGGCTTATTAAAACAGTTGCATACGGAATTTATGTACGCCCGGTAATTGACAAATACATTGGTGAGGTGCTTCCATCGGCCGAGGAAGTGGTCAAAGCTATAGCCAAACGCGATAAAATACGATTAGTACCTACAGGCGTTTATGCATTGCATGCCTTAGGTTTGAGTACGCAAATACCCTTAAAACTGGTTTTTTTAACCGATGGCGCACCACGTGTTATTAAGGTTGGAAAAAGAACAATAAAACTAAAAAAAGCTACCCCAAAAAGCCTGAAGGCTAAAGGAAAAATTAGTGCTTTAGCAATTCAGGCATTACGCGAAATAGGCAAGGATAAAGCTACAGATGAGGAAATAAACAAAATAGTTAAATTGCTGAAAGAAGAAAATCCCTCCGATTTAAAGTATGACATTGTTCTGGCTCCCGAATGGATTAAGAAAATAATAAAACAGGCTATCAATGAATAGATTTTATAATTTGCCCACGGAATCAAAAGAGAGGATTCTCAAAGAAACCGGCGAGAAAAACAACCTGCCTCCCTATGCAGTTGAAAAAGATTGGTGGGTGGTACAAACCTTAACCATATTGTTTGAACTCGGAATAGGGAAACATTTGGTATTTAAAGGAGGTACCTCGTTGAGTAAGTCATGGGATATAATAGAACGGTTTTCAGAAGATGTTGATTTGGCAGTTGACCGGGCTTTTTATGGATTTGAAGGTGAATTGGGCAAGGAAAGAAGAACGAAACTAAGGAAAAAGGCCAATTCGTACATTAGGGAAACATTGTTTCCGGAATTGCAAAAAGCTTTCGTGGCAATGGGCTTAATGGAAGTAAAAATTGAACTGGAAGAAATTACAACCAGCGACCAGGATCCCGTAATCATCAATGTGAATTATCCCAATGTAATCGAATCGCCGGGGTATATCAGGCCTCGGGTCCAGATAGAAATAGGGTGTCGTTCATTAATAGAACCTTTAGAAAACCGGCCTCTTTTATCGTTGGTTGATGTAACATACCCCGAAGCTCAATTTTCTCAGAAGCCTGTAAATATACCTTCTGTACTTCCCGAGCGGACATTCCTCGAAAAGATATTCCTGTTGCACGAAGAATTTAAACGTCCCGAAGATAAAATACGAGTCGACCGGTTAAGCCGTCATTTATATGATGTATACAAATTATCAAACACTGAATTTGCAGCAAAAGCATTATCAAATAAAGAATTATATGAAACTTTGGTAAAACATCGCTACAGTTTTACACGCATGGGAGGAGTCGATTATAATTTGCATCAACCCCAAACCATTCACATTATTCCAAATCCTGATTTAATGCCAGCCTGGGCTGCCGATTACAAAACCATGCAGGAACAAATGATTCATGGCGAATCGCCTGGCTTTGAAGAGCTTATCGGTTCATTAAAAAACCTGAATAAGCTAATTAACACGCTTCCATGGAGAATGGACAGTGTTTTTCCTAAACCCCAATCCCTAATACCTAATCCTTAAAACCTGACAAAATGCTTCCATTACACCAGGCATACGAAATTAAAGAAGCCATTAGGGAATACCTTAAAGCTACATTTACCTTTCAACAACCAGAGTTAAATGAAGCTTTCGATAGTTTTATATCGCACCAAAGGAACGGAATTTTTAAAGGCCCTTATATTTCAATTAAGTTGCCTTTTGTAAAAGCAAATGCTTCAGATACAATGCCACTGGAAATTGCACCTTCGTTTGTGCCCTACAAACATCAAATGCTGGCATTCGAGAGGCTAAGTTCACAAAATGGCCATATTCCTCTACCAACAATACTCACCACCGGAACTGGTTCAGGAAAAACGGAATCATTTCTTTTCCCATTATTCGATTATTGCTATTCAAACCGAAATAAACGGGGTGTAAAAGCAATTATTTTATATCCAATGAATGCTTTGGCTACAGACCAGGCAAGTCGTATAGCCAAAACTATTTTTGCCGATCCCCGACTAAAAGGAAAAATCACAGCCGGTTTGTTTATTGGCGAAGGTACCGATAACAAAAGTTCAAAAACCCAAAAGAAATACCCAATGGAAATGGGCGCCGAAAATATTATAGAACATCGAGAAGCAATTTTGGCTAGTCCTCCCGATATTCTGCTTACAAACTTTAAGATGCTCGATTATGCATTAATGCGCAACAAATTCCATAATCTTTGGCATGATAATTTTAAGAATAATGAATTATTGAAATTCCTTGTCCTTGACGAACTTCACACATACGATGGAGCTCAGGGATCCGATGTTGCCAACCTCATTCGTCGGTTAAAACTTAAATTAAATATACCAGAAAACCATCTTTGCCCCATTGGCACATCTGCCACCATCGGAATTGGCAATGATGCTAAAAAATTGCTTATAGATTATGCCTCCAAGCTATTTGAAGAAGACATAATGGAAGATGCTGTGATTGAAGAGTCCCGGTTAGCACTTAATGAGTTTTTTGGAGAAGAAGTGTCAGAAGATATATTCCCTACTCCAAATGAGGTTTTAGCCTCTATTTTAACTCCTGCTGATGATGCCATCTCATACATTGAGCGCCAAATGCAACTTTGGAAAATTGACAATAAAATACCATTTACCCAGCTAGGGCATCGATTAATGAAAATTGAATTTTTCAGGCAACTAATCGATATTACTTCCAGAGGTATTCAGAACATGGATGAGTTAGTTACAGGATTATCAATGGTGAATAGCCAATTTGCCGCATTATATGAAAACCTCAAATTGGAAAGTATCAAATCCCTTATTACACTTATATCGTATGCCAGGGTATTGGAGGGGAAGAATGAATTTCCTTTTTTATATGTACAATCACAATTGTGGATTCGTGGTTTATTAGGGGTTTCGCGTATAGTTCAAAACACACCTGTTTTTGTTTGGAATAACGAAAAGATTGAGGAAAGCACAAATATTCTTCCTCCTTATTTTTGTCGTGAATGCGGCAGCTCAGGATGGATTGGACTTAAGCGTGAAAATGCCGATACATTTGAAGGCGACCTAAAAACAATTTATGATAGGTTCTTTAGTCATAACAAGAATATTTTTTTTGTTTTTCCATACAAGGAAGATGCACTGGCTGAAGATTATAAAGATGCTGAAATTGAAGACGAATATTTAAATCCGGCTAATCTTGGCTTGTATTCGAAGAATAAAGAGGGCTATATCAGGATTTTAAGGTGTAGGAAAATAAATAACACTAAAATCGATTTGGTTTGCCCACATTGCAATACTCGTAATACAATTGCCCTAATCGGAACAGGAGTTGCATCACTTGCTTCGGTTTCATCGGGTCAGGTTTTAGCTTCCAATTTGGATATAACTTCGGGAAAAGACCGTAAGGCATTAATCTTTACAAATAGTGTTCAGGATGCTGCACATCAGGCCGGTTTTATCGAAGCCCGGAATTTTAGATTTACCTTTCGCACCGCATTACAATTTATCATCAACAAGAATGAACAACCGATAAAACTAACTGAATTATACAAACAGTTTGTCGATTTTTGGTCTCAACATAGCGATCCGAACAATGAATTGCCTGTGGAAGCATATTTGTATAAGTTTTTTCCTACAGATTATGTAGGTAACTTAAAGATTGATGCTTTTAAAAATGGAAAGGAAAGCTTTAGAAAAGGTTTTGTTGAAGAATTTAATAAGCGAATTTTTTGGGAAATTGATTCAGAATTTGGATATAACGCAACCATTGGCCGAACCCTTGAAAAATCAGGTGTTTCAACAGCTTTTATTGATATTAACAGGTTACAGACCGTTTACGGACAAATGAAATTTTGGTTGGCCGACAATGGACTGAATATCATTAAAGAAGAACACTTTATAAAGTTTGCTACTGGTTTTTTATACAGATTAAGGACCCGTGGAGGCATTGATCATGAATTTCTTAAAAAATTCAGAACAGAACGGTCGAATTATTACCTTATTACTCGTAAAACAAATCCACAACATACTTTCATTAAAAACTTCGGGAGAAATACCCGATTGCCAAAATTTGTAACCAACGAAACTTCTCAGTATGCCAAAATATTTGATATTACCAATGTTCGGGTTGAAGTTAAAAATAACTGGTATCATCAATATTTCAGAAAATGTTTTTTTGTACCAACAGGTGATGTCTCATCCGAAAGCCTTTTAATTAATGACTTCTTTGAGAAATTTCTCGAATATCTCGACAGCGAGCATATCCTAGATAAAAAAATAGCTGCGGGAGTTAAAAATTATGGCCTAAATCCCTCTGAAATATCAATAACTAAAGATGTTGCCCAATTTAGTTGTAACAAATGCGGGCATATAATAAGTCATCATAGTAATTCTATCGATATTATTTCGAAAATGCCCTGTGTCCAATATAACTGTTCTGGGAGCTATGAGTTCTTCATAAACGAAGCTTATAATTATTACAAAACAGTTTATAACAGGGCGCATGCAATTCGTATCTTTTCGGCTGAGCATACAGGTTTATTAGAAAGAAAAACAAGAGAGAAACTTGAAAACAATTTCAAGAAACGACCTTACTTTAATTCTACTAATTTGCTTGTTGCTACATCTACCCTTGAAATGGGTATTGATGTGGGAGACTTAAATGCAACGTTTAATACAGCTGTTCCCCCACTACCTGCAAACTATTTGCAACGTATTGGCCGTGCGGGTCGTTCATCGGGCAATGCTATTATATTATGTTTCGCTGGAAAAGAAAACCACGATCAATACTATTATCAGGAGCCACGAGAAATGATTGAGGGTATCATCAATACTCCTGGTTGTTTTATTGAAGCAAAGGAGATTCTTAAAAGACATTTCATTGCTTTTTGTTTTGATTCATGGACAACCAGTGATCCTATAAATAATAGTATTCCACCAATTGTCAGATTTTTAAAAATAGATATCATTAAGGAAGGTGATCCTGATTATATTATGAATAGAATAATCGCCTTTATTCATGATAAGGAACAGGTTTTAATCTCTCGTTTTAAAACA
The DNA here is from genome assembly GCA_024640925.1 of Bacteroidota bacterium. GTDB lineage: Bacteria > Bacteroidota > Bacteroidia > Bacteroidales > UBA10428 > UBA10428. The sequence continues at coordinate 10,606 of JAHEEB010000063.1, forward strand.
AAATATGAGAAATTTATCTCTGATCCCAATTCAATCC
>JAHEEB010000584.1 GCA_024640925.1 Bacteroidota bacterium
CATTGGCGTCTGGTACCCGGTTTATTACACCGATCTGGAGAAAAACAAATTATCAAATTTTATTACAAACCACCTTGCATCAAGCTCACTGGCTGTTGGTTTATGGTTATGGATAGGTTACATATTGCTCACCACCATTTTCAGTGATAAAATAACATACATACAACGTTTAAATAATACAATTCCCTGGCGGGTTGGAATGGGATTTTTTCTTTATGTACTCCTCACAGTAATTTATTACCTAATGATTTATTATCAGAATTTTAAAGAAAAACTACTTCGAGAATCGGAACTTAAAGCACTGGTGAAAGAATCGGAATTGAGTTCGTTAAAATCACAGATAAACCCTCATTTTTTATTTAACAGTCTGAATTCTATCAGCTCACTTACTATGATAAGCCCTGAAAGAGCGCAGGAAATGGTAATTAACCTTTCTGAGTTCTTAAGATATTCTCTTTCACATAAAAAAGAAATACTTACCACCTTCGATAACGAATTGAAAAATCTGGATCGCTACCTGATGATTGAAAAGATTCGATTTGGAAAGAGGTTAAATGTTAAGAAAGATATCGATGAACATTCTCTCAGATACATGTTGCCAGCACTTATACTTCAGCCTGTTATTGAAAATGCCGTAAAATATGGAGTTTATGAGAGCATTGATGAATCAAACATACTCGTTGAAAGTAAAGCCTATGAAAACTTACTTGAGGTGAAAGTTTCAAACGAATATGACCCTGATTTCATGGTAAAAAAGGGTTCAGGCATAGGGTTGAAAAATATTACAAGCCGGCTTAGAATACAATATGGACGTGAAGATCTTATTAAAATAACTAAAGCGGGTTCTATTTTTGAAATTGTATTACGGTTTCCGCAAAACAAATAATATTTAAAACTATTTCCTATGAACAAGATAAAGGTAGTTATAATAGAAGATGAGGAACTGGGACGCGAGTTGGTCAAAAACTATGTGAAAACCATTGACTCAATTGAAGTTATAAAAGAATGTGAGAACGGTTTCGAAGGTGCCAAAGCAATCAACGAACTGAAACCCGACCTTGTTTTTCTGGATATACAAATGCCTAAACTCAATGGGTTTGAGATGCTCGAATTAATTGACGAAGAGCAAAAACCCGAAATTATTTTCACTACTGCATACAACCAGTATGCAATACAAGCTTTCGAGCTTAATGCTATCGATTATCTGTTAAAACCTTTTTCTCACGAACGCTTTGTCGAAGCGGTTGAGAAAGCAATAAAAAGAATACAGGGCAATGTTCCATCGGATAAAAATGTTCAGAAACTGGCAACTAAGCCAATTACTGAAACTCTTGAACGCATTGTTGTTAAAAGTAATAGTAAGATTACAGTAATACCAACCTCTAAAATAAGATACCTGGAGGCTCAGGACGATTATGTTATGATATACTCTACTGAAGGAAAACACCTGAAACAGGCTACTATGAAGTACTTCGAGGAAAATCTCGATCCGAAGGAATTCCTCCGTGTACATCGTTCTTACATTATCCGCATTGATCAGGTTAATCAGCTTGAACCATATGGAAAAGACAGCTATATTGCAAAACTAAAGGATGGTGCTGCTATAAAAATCAGCAAGAGCGGATTTAAGACTCTCAAAGAACTGTTACATTTTTAGCCTGAATATCCTGTAAATTGGAACTTATTTAACTTTCAATAATGTTACACTATTTTTTTTATAAAGATTCTTACACTAATGTGGAACCTTATAATAAGAGAAATTTAAAAAAATTTATCTTATATATTGTTCTTCTGTGGCTTGGTATGGATTCTGTTTTTTCACAGACATCTAATATCGTTCTGTTTCCTGCAGACAAATCTGGTAATGTAAATCCGGATACTCATCTGGAACTCACATTTTCTAATACACCCAAGTTAGGTACAACAGGACAAATTCGTATTTATGACATAGCCGATAACCATTTGGTTGATTTACTCGACCTTAGCATACCTGCGGGACCAACTTCCGCTTCAACTGCTCCAAAGGCACCTTACATTCAGGTGCCTTATGAATATATCTCAGGAAATTTTACAAATGCCAATACAAAACCGGGCACACCCTCTGGTGGTGCATTACCAACCCCAGACACTTTTCAGTTGACCATTATTGGCAGATTTACCGATGGATTCCATTTTTATCCGATTATAATCCATGACCACACGGCTACCATCTATCTTCATAATAATTTGCTGGAATACAATAAGACCTATTCTGTACAAATTGATCCGGAGGTGTTGACACTTAGCGATAACAGTTTTAAGGGAATCAGCGGAAAAACCGGGTGGATTTTCTCCACTAAAAAATCACCACCTGCCAATTCTGAAAACCTGGTGGTTAGCGCTGACGGAACCGGAGACTTCAACACTGTTCAGGGAGCTATTGATTTTATCTCTGATTACAATCCAAATCCTGTTACTATTTTCATTAAGAACGGCATATATGAAGAAATTGTCTACTTCCGCAACAAGACCAATATAACAATACTGGGCGAAGACAGGGACAAAGTTATTGTCAGATATGCAAATAAAGAAGTTTTTAATCCGCATCCCTCGAACATATCTACCAATGAGGTAGAAGGAACATTTCCATCACGCCGTGCAGCATTTGCTGCCGATCATTCAAGCAGAATACATCTCGTGAACCTTACTATTATGACAACTTCGGACAGAGCTCAGGCAGAAGGTTTATTAGTGAACGGAAGTGAAAACATTATTTGCAATGTAACAATTCATGGTTCGGGAGATGCACTCCAATCGAACGGATCTGCCTACTATCAAAATTGCAGAATAGGCGATGGCGGAGATATGATTCTGGGACGGGGACCTGCCTTTTTTAAAGATTGCCTGTTCAGTTCCTATGGCCCATATATGTGGGTACGTAATACTTCTGCCAATCATGGTAATGTTTTCGTGAACTGTACATTTATGACTCCAGAAGGTATACAGGCAGAAATTGCCCGTGCACCTACCAACGGTGGCAAAAATTATCCTTATTGCGAGGCTGTATTATTGAATTGCAGGCTTTCGGGTATATCTCTCATTGGATGGGGGCCCATTGGAGATACATCGGATGTACATTACTGGGAATTCAACAGCACCAATATTAGCGATGGGAAACCCACAGACATTAGTCTTCGTCATCCGGCTTCACGACAACTTACAATGGAAAAAGATTCTGCAATTATTGTTAACTACAGCAATCCATCTTATGTATTAGGGAATTGGACTCCGGCAATGGCTCCTATTATATTGTTGCAACCTGAGTCTGCAATTGTAAAAAAAGGTGAAAAAGCAAAATTTAAAGTGGAAGTAGCCTCTGTACCAGAAGCCAGCTATCAATGGTATAAAAATGGACAAATTATACCTGGCGCAACCAATGCTTTTCTGGACATTGAGTCTGCAAAAGCTAATGATTCAGGTATCTATAATGTTTCTGTAAAAAACTCCACGGGATATATTACTAGCCATGAAGCAAAATTATCGGTGGAGTAAAAGATTAAAATATGGATTATGAACAGATAAAAACCCGACTTGCCCCTTGCGGGTTACATTGCGGCAAGTGTTTTGCCTTTATTGATGGGGACATAAGGAAAAACAGCCAGAAACTGATGGAATCGCTTGGTAATTTTGATATTTATGCACAACGATTTGTGGAATTGCTCAATGAACCTGCATTTTCAAAATACCCCGATTTCAAAGAACTACTTTCCTACTTTTCAATGGTAAAATGCAATGGGTGCCGAAAAGAAAAATGCAAATTATTTAAAAACTGCAATGTGAGAGAGTGTCATAAAAAAAAGGAAGTCGATTTCTGTTTTCAATGTTCTGAATTTCCTTGTACTAATACCGGTTTTGACCAGCATCTTCATAATCGCTTTATTGAAATAAATTTAAGAATGAAGGAAATGGGAGTAGAACAATATTACGAGGAGATTAAAGACAAATCCAGGTACTGATTTATCGTGG
>JAHEEB010000585.1:0-3051 GCA_024640925.1 Bacteroidota bacterium
GAATATATGAAAGAAGGATATGTACAAAGCCTTGATGGGTAAATTTAATTGCGTTACCTACCAGATTAAAAATTACCTGCTTAATACGTGTTTCATCAAGCATTATATTTTGAGGAAAATCAGGTTTAATCAAACATTTTAATTCTAATCCTTTTATTTCGGCTTTTTGTTTGAAAAGCATCAGAATTTCCTCTAAAACATAATTCAAATTTACTGGTTGCAGGTAAATATCTAGTTTCCCTGCTTCTATTTTCGATAGATCAAGAATATCGTTGAGCAATGACATTAGAAGATTACCACTACTCAATACAGATTTAATCATTTTTTTGTATTGCTTCGATTCGAGTTTGTGATACAATGCCTCGCTAAATCCGAGTATTGCATTCATTGGTGTACGAATTTCGTGACTCATATTAGCAAGGAATTCAGACTTGGCCTTATTAGCAATATCGGCCTCTTGTTTAGCCTTAATAAGAGCTTCCTCAGTCTTTTTAGATCCGGTTATATCCCAATTTGTACCAATCATGCGAATAGGATTTCCAAAATCATCGCGCAAAACAATTCCCATGGCACGTATATTGTGAATCGATTTATCGGGCCATATCACCCGAAACTCCGTATCAAATTCTTTTTCTTCACGGAGGGCCATTTTTATTTCCTCATTTCCACGTTCAACATCATCCGGATGAAGACCGTTAAGCCATGCATCATAAGCACCTCCAAAACTTTCTTTCGGAATACCATAAAGGGCAAACATTTGATCGTCCCATAAAAGAGCATTGCTAACCAGGTCGTAATCCCAAATTCCAACACCACCGGCACGTGTAGCTAATGAAAGACGCATAGAAGCATTATTAAGTGCTACTTCTGCAAGTTTCTCTTCGGTAATATCACGAAAAGACCAGATTCTCCCATAGTATTTACCATCTTCGCCAAAAACAGGCGCTGTATATCTGTCCAGAACCTGCCCGTTCTTTAGTTCGATTTTATCGCGGCTTGTCTCATTCGGGTGATCATAGAGGTAAATAACCTTATTAAAGAATTCTTCGGAATATCTGGTTAAATCTTTAATATAGTTTAATAATAATTCATCATCCTCATTTTCCAGAATATATCCGGGAATATGGAACATTTCTATCATTTTCTGATTGATAAGAATTCTTTTTTTATTTTCTCCAATAACCAATATAGCGTCTATGGTTGCATTTGTCTGTGCTTCAAGCAAGGAAGTCTTTGATTTTAAAGCTTCATCCAGTTGTTTGCGTTCCGTAATATCTCGTTCAACAAAAAGAATATTTTCCGGATTTCCACTTGCATTCCTTAATATGGTTGAATTCACATCAACAAAAAACCGGCTTTTGTCATTCTTTACAGCTAAATATTCTGTAATTTGATGCTTTTTACCAGAAAGAAGTTTTTGAATATTTTCAGTAAGCATGCTATGGTAAGCAGGATCGATAAACTCAAAAATATGTCTTCCAATAAACTCCTCTTTCTTATTTGGTGAAAAGCCATACATTTCAGCAAGTTTATCGGATACAAGTTGTAATTTACCATCTAACCCAATCATACCAATACCATCCGGCGATGCCCAGATAATGGCTTCCAGCTTTTTATTACTTTGAAATAGCGCCTTTTCTGTCTGCTTCCGGTCAGTTATATCATTAAATACTGTAAAACGGTATTTTTTATTTTGAACATAAATGTTCTCTGCCGATAGCAATACATGTTTTATTTGGCCGCTTTTTGTTCTTAAATCTATTTCTGTATTTTGTATGTTCCCATTTGCATCTGCTACCTGTAAAATTTCTTCCTTTTCATAAGGCGAAACAATACCCAATTCTGTTACAGTCTTACCTATAACTTCGTTTTTATCAAAACCCAGCAAACTATAAAAAACCTTATTCACTTCAATAAATTTATCAGTATCTAACTCACTTAACCCACAGGCTGAAGGATTTATGTAAAAAAGTTTAGAGAATTTTTCTTCGGATAAACGAAGTTGTGAAATATCTTTAGTTACACCGAAAATTACTTGTTTTCCATCCCATAATCCTTTAGATATCCTTGTTTCAACAGGGATTTGTATTCCTGATTTTGCAATAAGAGGAACCGGACAATATTCTGTTTTGCCTTGAAGCATTTCACTTATAATTTGCATGGCTTCATCTCTTCGATCAGCTGGATGAACCATAAGCACAGATTTTCCATAGAGTTCTTCTGCTGTATATTCGAGCCTATTTGTAACTGTGGTATTCGTGAGAATAATATTGCCCTGGTCATCAAGTACAAAAAGAAAATCATCAATTGTATTGAAGAATGTTTCGTAATTGATACGGGTTTGTTTTAATGCTTCTTCAGCCCTTTTTTGGTCAGTTAAATCAACAAAACTTTCGAGTAGTTTTTCCTGGTTTCCAATTTGAATTCGTTTTACAGTTTTCAAAATTGGTATCTCAGTTTTATCTGAATGAAGTAAAATTCTTTCGGAATTATCAACTTTTTGTCCCTTGTCACAAACAGGACAATTACTTACCTCTGCCGGGCACATGAATTGATGACATACCTTCCCTATAATATCCTTTTCATCAGCGCCAATTAAGGCGGAAGCATAAGAGTTTACTCTTTCGATTATGCGGGTCTGTGGATTAATAATTACAATACCTACAGCTATATTTTCCAATAAGGATCGCTGAATATTTTCGCTCTCTAAAAGTGCTTCTTCTACCTGCTTTCGGGCTGTTATATCGCGGGTTGAAGCATAGACATAGCTTTGTCCGTCAAGTGTAATGCCAACTGCGTTTATTTCAACATTAAGTTCAGAGCCATCTTTTCGTCGATGTTTTGTTTCAAAAACACCAGGATTATTAATTAGTTCCTGAACTTTTAATAACAATTCATTTCCAGGAAATTGTATGTCCCAATCCGATGCATTAAGTTGAAGGACCTCTTCCTGGGTATACCCCAGCATGCGGCAAAAAGCAGGATTTGCTTCAACAACATTTCCTTTCTTATCCAAAACATGAATACCATCGCTTGCTGTATTAAGCAGAG
>JAHEEB010000585.1:3061-4000 GCA_024640925.1 Bacteroidota bacterium
TAACCTTTTAGCCAAATTGGCAATTTCTGCTTCAGCCTTTTTCCTTTCCGTTATATCGCAAAAGGAAACTACCGCACCTTCTATTTTTCCATTAATAAAAAAAGGATACGACCAGTACTCCGCTGGAAAGCAAGTACCATCGGCTCGCCAAAGAACTTCATCATCAACATGAGCGCCTAATCCATCTTTGAATGCCTTAATAACTTTACACTCTTTTACATCATAAAAACTCCCATCAGCATGTGAGTGATGAATCAGGTTATGCATATTTTTACCTAAAAGCTGCTCGGAATTTGTATACCCGAGTATCTGAACACAAGCATTGTTTGAAAAAGTACAACATCCATCCATGTCAATTCCATAGATTGCTTCGGCCGAAGAATTCAATATCGCATAAAAACGCTCCTGTCCATTTTTCAATTCAGTGGTTAACTGCTCAGCAATTTTTTGTGCTCTTAAACGAGTGTTTAATAATAACAAAGACACCATAAAAAGCAAAAAACTGATAATAAAGCCTCCTATAAGAACATATAGTACCTTATAGTTGAACAGATATTTTTGTTCGTATGGTTGTGTAAAGAGTAATGTCCACTTTTCACCATTAAATTCGATAGGAATAGTTATTGTTCGAGAAAGAATATCCTGATGGTTTAAAGTATCCTTTCGCTGGCTATCGTATAATAAAGCTTTTTCAGAAATGCTATTGTTGTCGTAAATCTGTAAATGAATACCATTTTGTATTGAATCCCAGCGACCCAGAATGCCTTCCATCAAATCGTTCATGCGATATGGACTGTATACCCAACCTATAATGGAGGCACGGCGTTGTTCAACTGAATTAACCAGTGAGTTTCTCCGATAAACCGGAACATACATAAGAGTTCCTGCCTGTATATCCTTAGTTTCCTGAACTAATGTAACCTTACCCGATAGCATGGC
>JAHEEB010000586.1 GCA_024640925.1 Bacteroidota bacterium
CTGGAAAAAATACACCAGAAAACGAATAACAATCTCAGAATCACTTTATCATCGGGAGAACAAACTGCCGAGACTTATAAGTTATGGCACTCTTGTGGGGCCCACCGTTATTTATTGCGGATTGAATCGTCAAATGAGAATTTGTATAAGAAACTACATCCAACCGATTCGAATCATACATTCAAAAACAGGCTTGAAGCACTCTACCGTTTGAGGGATACTGGTTACCAGGTAGGCACAGGAGTGATGATTGGCTTGCCATTTCAAACCATGGAAGATTTAGCTGACGACTTGCTTTTTATGAAGAATTTTGAAATTGACATGGTTGGCATGGGACCCTATATTGAGCATACTGATACCCCTTTGTATGCATTCAGGCACGAACTTCTACCACTCAAAGAACGATTTCAACTGGCCTTGAAAATGATAGCTGTTTTGCGGATATTAATGCCCGACATCAATATTGCTGCAGCAACAGCATTACAGGCCATAGATAAAATTGGAAGAGAGAAAGCTTTAAAAGTTGGAGCCAACGTAATTATGCCAAATATTACACCAGGCAAATACCGCGACGATTATCTTTTATACCAGAATAAACCCTGCACCGATGAATCTGCAGACGATTGCACAAGCTGTCTGGAAGTCAGGGTTGCCCTTGCCGGCAGTACAATTGCTTATGGAGAGTGGGGCGATTCGAAGTATTATACACTGAAAAAGAAATCGGGAATCATCGACTGATTTTTTTATGTGTTTTTGAAATATATAGTATATTGCGATCAACAAATTTGGGTGTGATGATGCATAATAGTATGAAAAATCGATTTCTGTTTTTATTAATTATTGTATCTGTTACAAATATTGTTTTTAGTCAAAAATCATCTGACAGACTTTCAACAGGATTTAGAATGGGGTTGGAAATGGGCTATTTTGACCTGAATGAAGAACTTCATTCTGAAGCATTTTTTAATAATGCCTTATTGAATTTTAACGGAGGAATGATTATAAACTGATGAAAAGTATTTTTGTATGTTCTGAGATACATTATAATCAAAGAGGTGGTGGTTTCAAACAAATTAATAACTCAATTTCAGTCATTCCTATTGGAGGCAATGCAAATACTGAATATGAGTATAATTATAAAAATTATATTATAAAGTCAATCGATGTTCCCCTTTACTTGAGAATTGGTTATAATGAACCCAATGCTCTTCTTTTTTTTAATGTTGGATTATCCTATTCAAGAGTTTTTAAATACGTTTATTCCTATAATACCTGGAATCTTGATAATGTAATTGCAGTTGAAGATTGGCATAAAACCGAAATAAACGATTCTATAAACACTCATTCACTTTCCTTTTTGTTTGGTTTAGGAATAAGAAGAACCTTCAAAAAATGTGTTATCATACCTGAAATAAGGGTTTCAAGATTCATAACAGAAGAGTTAATTGTTGATGGCGAAAAACAGAATTCACATAATTTTTTGTTTACAGTATCATTTTCTTTCCTTTTTCATCCGAACTTTTAAGTTGCTTTTTCGTCACAAACAACTTAAAAACACGAATCAATTTCAGCGCAGACATAACAATTGAATTCCTTTCATTAAGAAATTATTCGGGTATTCCTAAAAATCCCTTTTTTAGGGGATAATTATAAATTAAATAAATATTCTCTTTGTATTATTAGAACATACGATATAGGGAGTTTATGAAAAAACAATGAATAATTTGTTTAAATTAGATACTTGCTTGCAAAAATTCAGATAGAAAATAAATATATAAACTTAATACCTGTTGAAAATGAGATCAAAAATTAATTACAAAAGAGTTTTCCTATACTTACTAGTGACTGGATTATTATCTCTTTCTGGTTTTGCTCAACCAACAAAATCCATAGAACTACTTATTCCTATGAGCGATGTAAATCAGAAGATATCCAAAGTACGAAAACAAATCATGGGAATTGAATCATTTGTAAATGTTGGAATTATAGCAGACATCAATGATTACAATGCTTGTTCCGATGAATCAATTTCTGCAGGGGGTGTGAGTTTAAAAATTTCGTGGTATAACACCAATGACGAAACAGGAAAATACATGGTATCGACTTTGAAAGATTTAAATGGTATAAACCAGGAAATGAATTCTTTTAAGAATGAGTCGGGTTTTAATGTAAATGAAGCAAAAGAAGAAGATTATCAGGGAGGCAAATTGTGGATTATTACCAAACAAAAAGAATGTGTGAATGAGATAACCGGCCCCACGGGCAAAACGGAATACTTTACACATCTTCGTTTCTTTGTTTTTAATGGAACTGCTATGATTAAAATCGAATTAAAAGGATTTAGCAAGTCAGTAAAAATGAAAGAAATGTTGGGTAAAATGATTCAGGAAGCGAACAAATTTGACTATTCAACCCTTACAAATATAGTTGTAACTGAATAGAACTAGGTATACATATTGAGCAGATGAATTTTCAGAATCATATTCTTCAGAGAAATGGAAATAAATGGCTTTCATCGATAAAGTTACTGCTATATTTTGTAACGAAGGTAGGAACATTGATGTAGTACCGTCAATACCATATAATTATAACGCTCTCATTAATAAAAGCCATAACATTACGCGCAATGTTTTGGCTTTCACCGGCGAATTACACTTTTTGTAGAAGTTTTGCTTTTAAACTAATTCATCAATAGTATTAAAATACTATTTGTGCAGTAAAAAAATATCCACACTTTTTGGCCTTCTCTAAAGTCAGATTTATATAAAACAAAAAGAAAATTCTCAGTTTGTTCAATACATTCATTATGCATCCTGCTATTGTTCCCATTTATTTACTCTTTAATATACTTCTATAATGGTCTCCAGCAACTATTTCTGAAAAGATTATTCTTGCCGGTTTCTTTCATAAGTACTTTCAGATTATCTTTGCAAAAGAATTCGGGGGTACATTGTGTGATGGAAGAACAAAAGCTTATTCTAGTTACTAATGATGATGGTTACCAGGCTAAAGGGTTTAATTCGTTAATTGAAGCGGTAAGACCTCTTGGAAAAGTGTTTGCTGTAGCACCTTTTGATGCACAATCGGGCATGTCGCACGCAATAACCGTCAAACATCCTTTGCGCACCATTAAAATAAAGGAAGAGGAGAATCTTTCAATATTTGCTGTACACGGAACCCCGGTTGACTGTGTGAAACTAGCAATTAATGTACTCCTGCCCAGAAGACCCGATATTATTGTTTCGGGCATAAACCATGGGAGCTATTCCTCTACCAGCATTTTATACTCCGGAACTATGGGAGCGGCGCTCGAAGGAAGTGTGAACATGATCCCTTCGATCGGTTTTTCGCATCTCAATTTTGACCACGAAGCAAATTTTGAAGTTCCAATTAAATACTCTCACCTCATCACTGAGAAGGTTATTCAAAACGGATTGCCAAAAAATATTTGTCTGAATGTCAATTTTCCGGATGTAACATTGGATAAAATTTCAGGCATTAGAGTATGCCGGCAAACAATGGGTTATTGGCGCGAAGAATTTGACAAGAGAATGGACCCGGTTGGAAAAGAATATTACTGGCTTACCGGATTTTATTATAATCACGAACCTGATGCCCAGGATACCGATGAATGGGCATTAAAGAACAACTATATTTCAATTGTACCTGTACATACTGATTTTACGAGTTACGAAACCATTAAAATAATTAACAAATGGGGTTTTTAGAAAAATTACGCAAACACGATAATTTCTGGATTGGATTAGCCATTGGAATTTTACTTCCGGCTATATTATTTCCATTCGTTCTTCCCATCAATTATAAAACATTCGGCTTTCTCGGAAAGTCATACTGGGAGGCTGTTATGATGCTTCTTCCAATGATTCTCAGCCGCTGTATTTTCCCTAACGCTTTAATTTTTTTCCTTTTTATATGGGGCGATTTTAACTTAACATCGAAAGGAGTTCTCTATTCATCAATTGGACTTGTT
>JAHEEB010000587.1 GCA_024640925.1 Bacteroidota bacterium
CAACACCACTTTTTGCCGAACTGGATAAACTGGTAAGCAAGAATAATGGTTTGTGGAGTATTGAGGCCGAAGAATATCTGATAAAAAATGGTAAAAGTATATAAAGCAAAGAGGCCGTCAGTAAAGTATAGTACGGCCTTTTTTTAGCTGAATTCTGACAATTATTTACTTAATATTTTAGATAAAGCTGGATCTTGCAAATTAAAGCTCCATTGGTCAATTTAGGAGATACTAACTAAGTAAAACTCAAAAAAAATCCCCAAAGGTTAATTCCTTGGGGATTTTTTAATGCAGTTATATACTTACTGAACAATCAGTTTTTCAAAATATTGATTCGTATTTGAATTTATCTGAATAATATAAATTCCTTTAGGTAAATCAGCATCTAAATTTTTAATAGAAGGTTCGTTTATGGGTGCATTATAAACAACATTTCCTCTTATATCAATTATTGAAATACTAATAGTATTAAAGTTGCCCAACGATGAGGCATCTATAGTGATATTACCATCCAGGCTTGGATTAGGATATATATTGATAGATGAAAAATCGATTGATCCTATTCCACTGTAAACTTTGAATTTTGCTGTCAGTGTTTTGTCTCCATTCATAATAACTTGAATTGTTTCTGTGGTATCTGTTAATGAACCACTCCAACTTGCGAAAATATTGTTCTCGTCGGGCACAGCAGTAAGAGTAACAACTTCGCTGGAATCATGTATTGTCTCAGGACTAATTGCAACGCTGCCATTTCCGGATGTTGATACTGATAACACATACTGGGGTAATTTAAATGTATCGGCAGAAACAGTATCAACAGCAACAGAATCAATTTGTTCAAACCTCCAATATTGGTTTACACCTGACAAAGATGCCCATTGGAAAATTATGGCACCTTCAACAGTTGATGATCCAGTTACATCAAAACATGATTTATCATTACTGGCTTTTGTAAAAATGGTGTAATATCCATTTTTGTAAGTGAGTTTAAATTTTTGCCTGTTCGTGCCATTAATTGTATCTAAAATAAGCAATGTCCCATTTGCAGAACTACCTTTTTTAACTTCTAAGACAAGGTTTTTGGCACTATTCTGAGGCGACATATAATAATATCCATCGCCGGTGTTTTTTATTTTCCATTGTTGTGAACTTAGCCCGGTGTGATTAACTTGACTAATCCCAGCACCAATAGCATCGGCACTATTAGTCACATTCATTATCAAATGGCTGCAAGCATTTCTGATTGTATAAGTAGCTCCATCAACCAATACATTAAGTCTGTCATATACTTCCTGGTTTATTTTTTTGCCCCAGAAACAAATTCCATTCGAGTTTAGACCAGAATAAAGTATGGTTTTACAACCATTTTCCCAGTCCCAACCCCAAAAAACAACGAGTTTTTGAGCATCGCCATTGGCCCAGTTAAGAATTAATGTGTCATTACTATATGTCCAGGTATTTAAGACATTGCTGTTAAAAGTACCATCAATGCTTAACTCGAGCGCAGTTGAAGTAGAACGGTATTCTACACTGGCATTATTATGGTAATTCAAAGGCATATGTTCCCACTTACCGATAAGAGAGTCGACAGTAATAGAACATTGTTCAACTCCTGCATATCGTTCTGGAGAAAGAACTGGCCAGTCATTAATCCAGAACATTTCTCGAACGTGCAGTACCATCATTGCAGGTTCAATGCTCGGACGACCCTGATTGAACATATAATATTTGCCATTATCGTTGTAAACAGCACAGTGACCAGTACCTTGCCAACCGGGATGTCCATTAAAACGATAAGGGGCCTGTATCATCGGTACATTATTTGTTTTGCCAGCCATATTCTTTCCAAGGAAGTCATAATATGGTCCCTCTGGTGTTCTGGATCTTCCAACACGTACATTGTATAAATCGCCTAACCCATCATAAGAAACAAAAAGATAATACCATCCATTTCTATAGTTAAGTTCTGGACCTTCCTGGCCGTAATTGGTAGCCGCTCTGTTACAAATTAATGTACCCCTGTCGCCAACAGTTTTTATTCCTCCTGTGTTCGTGTCAAGTTCTAATATATAAATTCCGGTAAACCAGGAACCATATGCCATCCATAATTTTTTGTTAATACTGTCATAAATAACCGAAGGATCAATAGCATTGATTTTATCTGTATTACTATATGAAGAGGTTATCATTCCCTGGTCCTCCCAAACTCCTCCAGCTGAATCATTGGTAGCATAGCCAATATAAGCATAGTTTGTATTGCTGAGTCCGCCAGGCGCTGAATAATAGAGGAAGTACTTATCTTTAAATTTAAAGAGGTAAGGAGCCCAAATACCTTGATCGGTATAACTGGGGTTTTTACCACTATTCGCTACACCACTTATCGTAGTTTTAAAGAAATTCTGTGCTGATTGGGGAACGCCGTTAAATGCGTTACCCAAATATTCCCAATTCACCAGGTCTTTTGACCTGCGTTTCATTGCTCCATTTTTATTTAACCCTGCCCAGGAAGCATCGGTACTATACATATAGTACCATTCCCCATCCTTAATTACAGTTGGATCGTGGGTGTTATAATGAGCCCAGTTCGCAAGACTGCCTGCTACATGATGGTAAGTATCGTAATACTGGTTTCCTGCCGGGAAAAAATTAGTGTCACAATTCTGTGCCCCCAAGTTGATTAGCATGCCACAAATGGCAAATGTTAAAATCAATCTTTTCATCATAAACTTTAATTTATTTATATATTAAGTTACTAAATTGTAAAGAAAACAGGAAATAATCTTACCTGTTTTTTCCTTACAAATTCTCTTCTGGTTTGACCTTTTAGTAAAAACGAAAGTAGCATTTGGTTAGAAAACAGAGGTGGATTAATGTAGCCATATAGTGGATTATTGTCAGATTCATCTTTTTGCAAAAAAACAATTTTACCCAAAGGATAATTCATATAAATCTTCGCTAATCTCTAACATGAATGAATTGTGTATATATTTGAAGAGCGGATAAATTGTTGTTATTTAACATTGTGTAACTAATTTTATGGAAGAAATGGCAGTTGTTTATTTATCTGAGAGAGAATATCTTTGATTGATTATTTTGTTTGACTTTTTAAATTTGTTTTTTAGATCTTAAAGTCTAAAAGCAGGAAATTCATAGTTGAAATAAATTAACATAAACGATGGATGTAAATATTTTTGAGGAAATAATTGAAAATTGTCCAAAGAAAAAGGTCGAAGGACTTAGCCGGAAATTGATGAAGAAATGTTCGTTTAAAAGCGGTACAGATGCCGAAAATTTATGCCATTTGGTATACTGGCTTTATATATACGAACGCCCGGATTTTGTTTTATCACTATGCAAACCAACACATGAAATTACATTTGACCAAAACTTTAATGTTTGGACGTTTATACATTCTATATGGGGACTTGAAATACGGATTTTAAGAGAGAAGGGAAAGGAAAAGGAGTGTCTCGAGATTATTAAAACCATGGAAGAGCATTGGCTTACGCCAAACAAAGTTTTCAATACAAGAGAAAAAATGATTCCATTTGAAGAAAGACGCAAGGAGCGCTTTACCTATCCCGATATTACCAGGAGAGATAATATAGAAAAATGTCTTCAAGAAAAGAATTCAAATGGTGCAAACACCTGGCGTTTTATAGCTCTTTTAGATATGATTGGATTAGGAGAGACAAAACTTTTCCCAAATATTCATCTTCATGCAAAAGAAGTTGAAAATGATATCAACGAGTATATTTCTATTTTAACAGCATTGAAATAATGCGAGACAAAAGACATTTTAACCCATTACATACCAAAAATGAAATGAGCAAAGCTTTATTGATTATAGATATACAAAATGATTATTTTACCGATGGCCGGAACAAACTAAATGACTCTGAAAAAGCCAGTCAAAATGCCAGACGAATACTGGATCGATTCAGAAAAGACGGATTACCTGTAATTCATATACAACATATCG
>JAHEEB010000588.1 GCA_024640925.1 Bacteroidota bacterium
ATTTTTAAAAAAATTAAAATCGGTTATTAACGAGAGTCAGGTACAGGTTCAAAGCATGGTTAAAAAGGCAAATCAATGGTTTTTCGAAGCAAATGCCGGTATAGTACTTGATTTTGATCAGATTAAAAAGAATCATGCAAAAGAGTTAGTTCGCGAACGCCACATAGCAAAGGCTATTCGCATTGCCGTTTTTGAAAAGGGAACAACAGAACAGGCTAGAAAAGATCTTTTCAGGCTTATTTATGGTGGAAAAGATTCTAAGGCTGATATCAACGACATACCGGGACTTGAAAATGAAATTCGTGGCAATCTCCTGAAACTTGGTGGCAAGGCCTTTGTTGAAGAAGAAGAGAAAGCTTTTTTAAGTATTGAGGAGGTGATTAAAATTATAATGGAAGCAGGAGGAATACCCTGTTATCCTGTTCTTTTAGACGACAAAAATGGTATTTATACTGAATATGAAGCAGACAAACAAAAACTTTTCGAAGAACTAACAAAGCGAAATATTGGCTGTATTGAGCTCATTCCCGGAAGAAACGATTTCAACCATCTAAAAGACTTTGTTCAGTTTTTTGACTCAAAAGGGTTTATAATTACCTTCGGTACCGAGCACAATGCCCCGGATATGATTCCGTTAACCTCTGATACCCGTGGCAAAAAGCCTCTGGATGATGAATTGAGAAAGATATCTTTCGAGGGAACCTGTGTTATTGCTGCACACCAATACCTTCACTCAAAAGGATTAACAGGGTTTATTAATAAAAATGGCGTTCCGGATATAAAGAATAAGAAGAATCTTGTTCAGCTGGGTAAAGCAGTAATCGAACGATTTATTAGCTAGACCAAACAATAATATACTGAATTCTTTGTGGATAAAACAACATATATGAACGAAATACAACAACTTATCGAAATTTCACAATTTTACGGTAAAAACCCTGATTTTGTAATTGCCGGAGGAGGCAATACTTCCTATAAAGATGAAAAATTAATTTGGGTAAAGGCCAGTGGAACTACCTTAGCAGAAATTACAGAAAATGGTTTTGCTGTGCTGGATAGGGAAAAGCTTAAGAAAATTGCATCCAATAAATACAGCACAAATTCCGATGAGCGCGAAAGCCAGATTAAAGCCGATCTTTTCAGAGCAAGTATTTATCCCGAAAAGAACCTTCGCCCTTCGGTAGAAACATCGATGCATGAAATTATTAATTATAAATTTGTTATCCACACACATCCTACGCTTGTTAATGCTCTGATGTGTTCGCAAAATGCAGAAAAACTAACCTATGAGATCTTTGGAAAAGAAATAGTCTATATCACTTATACCGATCCGGGTTATGTTCTTTTTAAACTGGTTGAAAAGGAGCTTTTAAATTATAGAAAAACATACAACAAAGAACCTAAGCTTATTTTCCTTCAGAATCATGGCATATTTGTGTCTGCCGATACAATTGAAGAAATAAAGAAACTTTATAGCGAAGTTATTTCTAAACTTGAATCAAGAATTAAAGCTAACCCGGAGATAAAATCATTGCCAATTGATCAGAAAATTGCAGAAATTGTGCCAGCTATCAGAGCTCTTTTAACTGAAGATTCACCAAAAGCAGCATTAATTCGCAATAATACGCTTGTTCAACATTTTTACAATAATAAAGCAGGATTTGAAAAGATTCATCTTCCTTTTTCGCCCGATATCATTGTTTATTGTAAAGCCCGGCCTGTTTTTATCGAAAACACGTTAGAGCCCGCAAAAGCAATAGAAGAATTTAAGACTAAACTGGAAATTTATAAGAAGACCTATGGTTATGCCCCTAAAATTATTATCCTGAAAGAATTGGGCTACCTAGCAGTAGAAGATAATTTCAAATCAGCGGAAATTGCACTTAATGTGTATGAAGATTTAATGAAAATCAGCTACCTGAGCGAAAATTTTGGTGGTCCGAAATTTATGAGTGATAGTGAGATTGGTTTTATTGATAACTGGGAGGTAGAGAACTACCGGCGTTCAGTATCAAAAGGAGCTGGTGGAGCAGGGAAGGTAGCCAATAAAATAGCCATTGTTACCGGCGGTGCCCAGGGGTTTGGCGCTGGAATTGCAGAAAATCTTTTTTCGGAAAATGCAAATGTTGTTATAGCTGACCTGAACGAAGCAAAAGGCAACGAGATGGTTGCCGAACTAAATAAAAATGCAAAGAAAAACCATGCAATTTTTGTGAAAACAGATGTTTCAAATCCCGATTCGGTTAAAAACCTTGTTTTCGAAACCATTAAAGCCTTTGGTGGCCTTGATGTTTTTGTTAGTAATGCTGGTATTTTACGCGCCGGAAGCCTTGATGAGATGAGTCCGGAAACCTTTGAAATTATGACGAAGGTAAATTATAGTGCCTATTTTCTTTGCGCAAAGTATGCTTCAACAGTTATGAAACTTCAGGCAACTAACAAGAAAGATTACTTTACCGACATAATACAGATAAATTCCAAATCCGGATTAAAAGGCAGCAATAAAAATTTTGCATATGCAGGCGGTAAATTTGGTGGCATAGGACTAACTCAATCATTTGCTCTGGAACTAATGCCTTATAAAATCAAAGTCAATTCCGTTTGTCCCGGGAATTTCTTCGATGGACCTCTGTGGGCCGATCCTGAGAATGGATTGTTTGTACAATATTTATGTTCAGGCAAGGTGCCTGGTGCTAAAAACATTGCCGATGTAAAAGCTCATTACGAAAAACAAGTACCTGCAGGCAGAGGTTGCGAGCCAAAAGATGTGATGCGTGCCATATATTACATTATTGAACAGGAATACGAAACAGGGCAGGCTGTACCTGTTACAGGTGGGCAGGAGATGTTGAGCTAATTAAAAGGTCGGAGGTATGAGATAACTTTCCTACTTCTGGTATTTAGGCTTTATAAATAAACTCGGACAAATTTAATTTACAAAATAATGAAAACCAAAGCAGTACGCATTCACGGGAAAGAAGATTTACGGTTGGATGAATTTGAATTGCCAACTATCAAGGACGATGAGATACTGGCTCACGTTATCTGCGACAGCATCTGCATGTCATCTTATAAAGCAGCAAAACAGGGATCGGAACATAAACGTATACCTGATGATGTTGATGTTAACCCTACAATTATTGGCCATGAGTTCAGTGGAGAAATTATAGAGGTTGGGAAAAAATGGAAAAGTAAATTCACTTCGGGAATGAAATTTTCTATTCAACCAGCAATTAATTATCCACACGGGCCGGTTGGTATTCTGAGTGCTCCGGGCTATTCTTATAAATATATTGGGGGCGATGCCACTTATATTATTATACCAAATGAGGTAATGGAACAAAATTGCCTATTAGCCTATACCGGACAAGGATTTTATCCGGCAGCGCTTGCAGAACCATTGTCTTGTGTAATAGGGGCAATGCATGCCAATTATCACACGAATCCGGGTTCCTATATCCATCAGATGGAAATAGTAAATGGAGGAAATATAGCTATTCTTGCAGGAGTTGGACCTATGGGATTAGCTGCCATTAATTATGCAATTAACAGGAAAGATCGGAAACCTTCATTAATGGTTGTTACGGATATCGACCAGTTGCGTCTCGATCGTGCTGCTTCCTTATTTTCACCTGAATATGCCGAAACGAAGGGAATTACACTGAAATATATCAATACAAAATCGTTTGGTAACCCCGTTCAGGGTCTTTTTGATCTGACAGGTGGAAAAGGGTATAATGATGTTTTTGTTTTTGCTCCCGTTGCCCCTGTTATAGAGCAGGCAGATGCTATTTTAGCATTCGATGGGTGTCTTAATTTTTTTGCTGGTCCCAGTGATCCTAATTTTAAATCAAGTTTCAATTTTTATAATGTTCATTACAACTTTACTCATATAGTTGGAACCAGTGGCGGAAATAATGATGATATGGAAGAAGCACTTGCCATGATGTCGAAAGGGCTCGATCCGGCGGGACTGGTTACT
>JAHEEB010000589.1 GCA_024640925.1 Bacteroidota bacterium
TCTCTCTATTTCAATAAATTAAAGGAACCTTTCTTTGTAGTTATATATGTCTCCCCTGATTCAGCCCACATTTCAGCTTTAATGAAATACAAGTATGTATCTATATTCTGGAGTTTTCCCTTATAATAACCGTCCCATCCCTGGTTAATATCGTCGGTGAAGAAGACCTCTATTCCCCAGCGGTTGTATATTCTGAATTCGATTAGGTTTTTTATGCCCCATCCCTTGCAATAAATAATTTTATTCGCTTCAATATCACCATCGGGTGTAAAAGCATCGGGTAATTCTACTGTATGCTCTTGTCTGACAATAATTGGAATTTCAATAACATGCGAAAAGCAACCATTTGTATCAGCTAACAGAACGCTGTAGGTAGTTGATGTTAAAGGTTGTATGATTGGTGATGCACAAGAAGTACAGGTTATATTATAATTGGGCGACCATAGATAATCAAAAACACTAATAGAATCATTGATTTCGGTGATGAGTTTAACGGTATCACCAATAATAAGAGTATCTTTTGAAAGAGCAATATTAACAATATTCCAGTTGGGTTCTTTCTGTACAAAAACTGCAATATAACCAGTACTGTTACAATGAGTAATTGTATCGGAGATGGTTGCCATGTAATAAGTGGTTGAGGTTGGATAAGCAAGTGGAGTATAACTTGTTGAACTGCTTAAGTTGGTAGAAGGAGACCACGAAATTTTATGTCCGCCGCTTGCTTGTAATTGAACCGTATCGTTTATACATACATACCAACCTTGACCTAGTTCAAGGTCCGGAGTATTATCGACTTGAATGGAAACACTTGTAGTATCTTTGCATCCATAGGTATTGGAAATATTAAGAGTGATTATATAATTACCAGTATTAAAAATAGGATAGGGGACTACCTCATCACTGGTTTCACCATTTCCAAAATCCCAGTGGTTGTTGTCATTGCCTGTTGATTGATTAGCAAGGTATACTTTACGCTGATTGCAAAAGTTTGTGTCAGTAAATTCAATTCTGGCAACAACCTCATAAACTTCTAAAGAATCTTGGATTTCACAGCTTCCCGATGGTCCTGAAATTATCAATTTTGGGATATACTTGTCGAACAATGGGTACGAATGTTGAATAGTGGAGACATTGTTAATAAAGGTACCGTCATTTAAATCCCATGTATAACTAGTTACACCAGTGGTTGTACCTAAAGTAAAGGTAACAGATTCATTTGGACAAACAGCATTTTTACTCATACTGAATTCTGCACTCAATCCTGAAATTACAGATATTGTTGCTGTAGCTATATCTGATTCACTGGTGGTAGTGTTGGTTACTGTGAGTGTTACAGTATAACTTCCGCTTGAAGCATAGCTTGTAGATGGATTTTTTGATGAGGATGTAAGTCCATTTCCAAAATTCCAGGCATATGTAATAGAGGCTCCCGTTGTACTCGTATTTACAAAAGAAACTGAAAGAGGAGCACAGCCACTGGTTTTACTTGGTGTAAAACT
The DNA here is from genome assembly GCA_024640925.1 of Bacteroidota bacterium. Taxonomy (GTDB): domain Bacteria; phylum Bacteroidota; class Bacteroidia; order Bacteroidales; family UBA10428; genus UBA10428. The sequence continues at coordinate 1,503 of JAHEEB010000589.1, forward strand.
GGCAACAACCTGGGCATGTAATCCATTATTAATAAATACTGACAAAAAAAGACTAAGGGCAATAAAGCTTAATCTTTTAACAGTGCTAATTTTTTTAGTATCCATAAAGACTATTGTTAGATCCACACATAATACCTAAATGCTCGAAAAAACTTACAATCTATAATAGATTGAAAATAATCTGAAAGCTAATATTATTTATTTAAATAGTAAAAACAAAATAAAAATATTCACTAAAAACTTAATTGTCAATAATTATGTTTCCAAATCAGAGAAATTATGATTATTTTTTCATAAGATTTAAAATAAGACCTATGATAAAATTTTACCCAAGAGATTTGGAAATTAAAAAGGGTACCTGTAAGCTTATTTTTTTATGTGTTTTTTTCTTTTCTTGTATTCTTTCCCAGGGACAAGATCTACATTTTACCCAGTTTGATTTTAGTCCTGTATTTCTGAATCCGGCCAATACTGGTCAGTTTGAAGGGGATTGGCGATTGGCCGGAAACTACAGAAGTCAGTGGTCCAATTTAGCAAAAGGATTCCAGACGGCATCTGTAAGTTTTGACAAACAATTTTACCTGGTGGGCCAGAGAATAGGAGCTGGCATACTCTTCGTAAATGATGAATCAGGTTCGAAAGGTTTATATAGTAACAAGCTATTTGCTTCCTTCTCCTATGGAAGAGAGATATATAATACTTTTATAAGTCTTGGTCTACAAGCCGGATTAGCTACCCTGACATATTCAAATGAATATTCTTTGCCATCGAACTGGGACTATTCAACAGGAGGGTTTAACCCGACCCAGGACAGCAAGAGCGCTTTTTATCCTGATGTTAATTTGGGAATGTTTATTCGTCGTAGTTTCAGTATTTTTGAACCTATTGTTGGGGCCTCAGTTTCACATATAAATATGCCCAATCATTCACTTCTGGACAAAAAAGAGAAGGTTCCGCTTAGCACAACTGTTCATGCCAGCTTTAGAACTAATTTTAGCGATGAAGTGTATCTTACTCCTAAATTGTTGATGAGGGGAAATAGCAAAAGCTCATTGACAATTGTTGGTGCCGATTTAGGATACAATTTCCTCGGAAACCGTTCAAGTGTTAAAAGGATTTTTTGCGGTTTTTATGCTCGAAATGGTTTAACAAGTGAATTAGAATCATTTGATGCCCAGGTAGGAACTACTGTTGGCAGAATTGATATAGCAGTAAGTTACGATATGAATGTCTCCAACCTAAGCAAATCTGTTGGCAAGATGGGAGCTTTTGAGATTTCATTTATATACAATAGTTTGAGTACAGTGTTAAACGGTAAATCTATTCCCTGTGAAAGGCTTTAAATATTTAATCATCGGATTGGTTTTTTTGGCTATTGAATTGCCTTCAAATAGCCAGGTCACTAATATTGATAAACTGACACCTGGTCAGTTGATGAAGTTTGCAAAAAATGCAGAGAGAGTGGGCGATAATTTTACAGCTATCTTTTTCTATGAGAAATATCGTTCATATAAACCCAAAGATAGTAAGGTTAATTATCGGTTAGCCGAATTGCACAGACGGGTTAGAAATTATATAAATGCCCGTGATCTTTATGCTAAGGTTGCAAAAGATGCTGGCGACAAATTTCCATTGGCACAATTTTATTATGCACAAATGTTAAAAGCTACCGGTGAATATGACGAAGCTTCAGCTCAATTTGAGAAATTTCAGAGGAGCAACAAAGCGGCAGCAGACAAAAACATTAGTAAGTTGCTTAAAAGTGAAATGGAAGGATGTGACTCAGCTATGAGGATTATAAAGAAACCTTTAAAAATAAATATTAAAAATCTTAATTCATCAATAAATAGTGCTCATATTGAACTATCTCCAATACCTATTGATGAGAATAATTTTATTTATGCTTCATTACGTATGGACACTCTGGTTCGGTTTACTGAAAAAACTGTCGATACGGCTATGCCTGTTCGACAATTTTACCTTGCTAAAAAAGTTGGTATGGACTGGATGGGAAAGGGTTTAATGCCAGGTCAAATAAATATTCCAGGGGTAGAAACAGGAAATGGTGTAATATCACGTGATGGCAACAGATTTTATTTTACCCGTTCAGTAAAAAACTGGCAGGGTAAATTTATAACCAGCATTTACAGGAGTATTAAAGAAAACGGAGAATGGGGAATACCAATTAAATTACCTCCAATTATTAATGATCCCAATTATATTTCAACTCAACCAGCTTTGGGGAGAACAGGTAAAAGCGATCAGGAAATAATCTATTTTGTTTCTGACATGCCTGATGGAAGAGGTGGTTTGGATATATGGTATACAGTGTGGAATGAAGAAAAAGATGTATATAGTAAACCAAAAAATGCCGGAAGCAGAATAAATACTGTTGGCGATGAGATGACTCCATTTTATCATACTCCAACCCATACACTTTATTTTAGTTCTACTGGTCTGCCTGGAATTGGAGGATT
>JAHEEB010000064.1 GCA_024640925.1 Bacteroidota bacterium
AGCGTGGCTATATCAAAGTCTAGTCTTCTACTGCCTCTTTTTTTGGCTCAACTGTGCCTTAAATCCTATATTGTTAGCCCCCGTAGTTTTTATATCTCTATTTGAATTTTAATCTTTCCGCCTAGTCCTTTTTCAACAATATCATAAAGGGTCTTTAAAGTCATATTGCTGGCATCATTTTCAATCCTGGAAATATAGCTTCTCTTTTTTTCAACCTTTTGACCAAGTTGGTCTTGAGTCATCTTTTTCTGTTCTCTTGCTTCACGAAGCATTAATCCTATTTTAAATGATTTGAATTCCCTATCAAGTTGGTCCCTCCGCTGAGTCCCTTTTTCTCCATATACTTGATCTTTTAAATCAGTCCATGTTGTTGTATTCCTCTTCTTCATAATCATTTATTTTTGTCGTTAAAATACTCTTGCATTAATAAAATCGCTTTATCAATCTCTGATTTGGGAGTCTTTTGCGTCTTTTTCTGAAATCCATTTAATAGAATCACTAACTGTCCTTGGTCGAAAAAACAAAATACCCGCCAAATATTAGATCCTAATGTAATCCGAGCTTCATAAAGCCCTTTTTGTCCTTCGATATGTTTTAGATATTTTATCTTGTACTTTTTGAGGTTGTTCAAGTAAAAAATCCTTAAAATAATCTTTATAAGCAATAACAGTCCGAACACGCTCCATTTAAATTAAATCATTCTGGACAAAGGTAACTTATAAGTTACAATTACGCAATAATGTCTCTGTTTTTTTACTATGGGTGTTTGCCCTTTATCCCTGAAGAGAAGTCCATTGCCGCCAGGCTGGGTTTAGTTCAATCGGGAGTTCATGTTTACCTGCCGCTGAGCCCTTCGGGGTTGGGCTGTTAGCCCACATGGACTCCTATTTATTAGCAGCTGTTGTTTTTTACTTTTTCAATTTATCAAGTTGTTCAAATATTTTATTCCCTAAATCCATTCCATCCAATCCAACAAAATCATCCCACCGACAAGTCGGAGCAAACCATATCCATAAATCGTTAATAACATTAAGATCATTTGATTTTAGTCTATTAATTCTATCACAAAGAGCAGCATGAAACTCTTCAGCTGTAATGAATTCACCAGAATATCCTCCGGAAAACTCTGACAATAGTTTTTCAGCAGACTCCAAATCATTAATCAGTCTATTTATTTGGATATTATTCATAAATTGAAGCACCTTTTAGAATATCAGCGAATACTTTCCAATCTGGTTTATCTGCGTCAATTTTCTGCCCAGTATTATCATAATATCCTTGGATATCTTCAGTATATCTTATCAATGCTTCTAGGTAATCATCGATATTTTTATTCTCCCAATTATCAGGATGATTTATAAATTCTGTCCTAAGTTCATTTAAGAAATCAATAAATTGTAATCTATCCATTTGTCAGTGTCTTTTTTTTACAATAGCTGCCAATTGAGTAGGAAAAGATACGAAATATTTTGCATCTCCGCCCTCTCACACCACAGTAAGTAGCGGAATACGACGGTTCGTTAGGCATGGCTAAATCTGACGAATAGTTCACTCGCTTTTTTTTAATAGCAAAACTTGAAAAAACATGTTTTATCTACCTCTTTGTTTTTTAATTTACCTCTCCGGTTTTAACGTGTTTGCCCTTTATCCCTGTTGAGAAGTCCATAGCCGCCAGGCCGGGCTTTCGTTCAACCGGGAGTTCATGTTTAGCTGCGCTGAGCCCTTCGGGGTTGGGCTGTTAGCCCACATGAACTCCTATTTATTGGCGGCTGGCATTTTTATATTTGTTTATTCATAAAGCACACTCGAAATGGTAAATGCTCAAAATCTTTTGTCCTGGTTTCTTTAAATCCTTGTGAGCAATACCAGTTTTTGAGTTTTGTATTTGAATCAATTAATGCGATGGATATACTCTTTCCGCCTAATCCTTTTATTTTAGATGTTGCGAAATCCATTAATTTAACTCCAAATCCATGATTTCTAAATTCTGGAACAACCGATACTTTCTCAATGTAAAATGTATTAATTTCTTTTGCAGATTTTTCAATCGCAATGCAACCTATCAATTTATTATCAAGTGACATTGCATACAAATCAATCCCTTTGTTTAATTGAGTCCTTAAAGTTGATTCGTTTATAAAAGCGTTATTGGTTGGATTATTATCCTTTGTAAATCCAAAATCCTTTGCCACTGTATCATGAGATACATTAAGCACATGTACTATTGCTGATAAATCGTTACTTGAATTGACTAAAGTAAAGTCCATTGAAATTATTTATTTTGTTCCTTTTTATTACGAATCGTCATTGAAATACCATCAAATCCCCAACTATCAGGGTTAAGCTCATTTATTATAAAATAGTTTGTTATATCATTCGAACCAAGCGTGTGCTTTACCAATTCTTTACCTGCTCTAATTACCTCCGACATTTGTTCAGCGGAGCTTGTTCCTTTTGAAATTCTTATCTCAATGCAACAAACCTTATCATGCTTAGATTTATCAATTGGTTTACCTCCTATAATCCAATTTGATTGGTCAATTTCATCAATTGTTATCACTGTCAAATCAGGATTACGACCCATAATTTTTACAATTATATCCATTAATCCAGTTATCAATGAGTCTTTTTGCTCCTGATTAACCTGTTGCTTAACAAACTTTACATTTACATATGGCATAATTCTATTTTTTAATTAATATTTCCCAATCAAGTAACTGCTGAAAGGGTCGCAGCTGTGCTTGCCGGTAATCGAGTAGGGAAAGATACGAAATATTTCGCATCGCCGCCCTCTCACACCAAAATGCGTAAGGCGGTTACTAAAATAAAGAAATTTTTGTTTAATCTAAGCTTTTTTCCTTAACCACAAAGATTAACACAAAGGACAAAGTTTGCTCTGAACAATGTGCTACCAGATCTTTTAAATTTATTCCTTGTTCCTTTTAAAATTCGTTCAATACCATTGTAACCGAATTTAAAACATTAACCCTTTCTTGTTTGTTTTTTAACCAACCCCAACCCCTCAGTAAGGCCTTAGTAAGGGGCAATAACAAGGCGGTGGAACTTAATACCAACTAGCTGGTTTTAAACTGTTCTTTTATTTTTTTAAGTACCTATGTCAGATTATTGAGTACTTCCTTATTTTCAAAACGAAGTACTTTAATATTCATCATTTCCAGATTATTGTCTCTTTCCAGATCATTTGTTTTACCTTCAGTAGTATAATGATGTTTTCCATCAAGTTATATAATCAATCTTTCTGACATACAATAGAAATCTGCTATATAATTTCCAATACTATGTTGTCGTCTGAATTTGCGTTTGCATAGTTTTTTATCTTTTAAAACCTTCCACAGCACCAACTCGGCTTCAGTCATATTCTTTCGAAGATGCTCCCGGTTGTCTTTCAGATAACTCAGATTATTTAATTGGGTTGGCATAGGTTATAATATAAAACCAAATCTTTCTTTTATGTAAAAACTCTATGTATGAACAAATCTGTTATTGCCCCTTACTAAGGGGTTGGGGTTTTCAATAAAAAATTTCCATGTTTACCTGCCTGAAGAAGGTTACTAAAATAATGAAACTTTTGTTTAATCTAAGCTTTTTCTTTAACCACAAAGCACACAAAGGTTTACACAAAGAACACAAAGTTTGCTTTGAACAAGTTGCTAGCGATTTCTTTAAATTTATTCCTTGTTCCTTTTAAAATTCGTTCAATACCATTGTAACCGAATTTAAAACATTAACCCTTTCTTGTTTGTTTTTTAACCAACCCCAACCCCTTAGTAAGGCCTTACTAAGGGGTTGGAGTTTTCAATTCAAATTTATTTATGTCTACCTGCCGCTGAGCCCATCGGGTTTGGGCTGTTAGCCCACATGAACTCCTATTTATTGGCGTGTCGTTTATTTTTTATTAATCAGAAAATTTAATTCTTGCTCTGTCATTTGTGATAGATTTATCCGTATTTTATCATTTTCTTGAATTTTGAAATCCTTATAAAATCCATATATCTTATTATCGATTAAACTAACAGCAACAACTCTAACATTGGCATTAACTGGGATATCAGAAAATCCATTGTTAATTATATTTGCTTTTGATTTAATGAATATTGAAGACGTTATGCTATTAATATCCTTAAAAATAAGGTATACCTTTGCTATTAAGGTATCTTGTTTTGTATTGATACTAAAATCTAGTTTTGTTTTATCTTTTATCTCATAAAATCTATCACAATTTATCCAATCTAAAGATGTAATTTTTACAGGCACATAATAAACTACGTTATTAACAGCAGAATCATACTCAATTCTATCAAGTAAGCTGCCAGGAACTACTGCTGGAGAAGCAACTGTAACAGGCGTTTCAAATTTTAAATTTGTATTTAACCATTGGATATTACTTAAGCTATCCTTTTGCCCATAAAATAAGCTCATCTCTTCATCAGAAAATCTTGGTAAATAAACAGTCAAAGAATCATTATGCTTTAATTTTAACTGTTTTCCATTCGATAGCATTGAAATTTTATAAGCTCCGCCTGAGACTATAAGCTTTCCTTGGGAAATAGTCTGGATATTCGATTGAATAAAATCAATCTGATTCAAACACTCAATAACTTCAATAATAATTGAATCTGTCAAAGGAGAACCATCTTCAGTTTCTAATTGATTGGCGTCAAAAAGAAATTTTAATCCATTTTTTGCTATTACAGTCTGCTTATCTTTCGTAGAAAATTTAAAAACTTGTTTATTCTTATCAACTTTGGTAATTAAGTCCGTCAATTTATTAATCTGAATAGCATAATCATTAATCTGAATCTTTGTTGATTTCTGACAGCTAATTAAAAGTGAAGCGAAAATTAAAATAATCGTAATTCTTTTCATGGTTCGTATTTTTTTTACAATAGCTGCCAATTGAGTAGGAAAAGATACGAAATATTTTGCATCTCCGCCCTCTCACACCACAGTAAGTAGCGGAATACGACGGTTCGTTAGGCATGGCTAAATCTGACGAATAGTTCACTCGCTTTTTTTTAATAGCAAAACTTGAAAAAACATGTTTTATCTACCTCTTTGTTTTTTAATTTACCTCTCCGGTTTTAACGTGTTTGCCCTTTATCCCTGTTGAGAAGTCCATAGCCGCCAGGCCGGGCTTTCGTTCAACCGGGAGTTCATGTTTAGCTGCGCTGAGCCCTTCGGGGTTGGGCTGTTAGCCCACATGAACTCCTATTTATTAGGCACAGTAATTATTATTTTTCCCCATTCAATTCTTTTTCCAAATCGTCAAGGGAAAACTCGTTAAAAGCTGTCAACTCGAAACCGTCTTTGTCAATGGCCGTCTCTGCTACTCCCATTGTTGGCTTTCCATTTGCATAACTAATGCCTATCACTTTTATTAGTCTTCCAAGTGGTACGTTTTTGAAGACAAGTTTTCCGTCCATAAATGTGCTGGTCATAATACTATTTATGTCCTTAAAGACGATTTGAACTTTAGTATTTTTTGGATTCTGAGTTGTTACAATGAAGTCAGTTTTATCTTCATCATCTATTTCCCAAAACCTATCACAATTTATCCAGCCCATTTTGGTTGCAGAAAACATGTAATAATCTAGAGCCGTTTTGTCCAAATTCTGAATAGCCTTGTCCTTGTATTCAGAAAACTGCTCTCTGAACTTTGTTTTAAACCTTTCCCAGTTTAATGTCCGACTGCCCATTATGCCCAAGGAATAGTCCCAATTGTGTTTTATTTCTTCTTTTTTATAAGAAGCTATATCGAAAGGTGGAATAGCTTTGAAATAGTCAAGTGCAAGAGTTATTGCTCTTTTATTGTAATTTGAATACTCATTATTAATCGGTCTGAAATTATACATTTTTCCGTTCTTATCAATGTTAAGGTCAAATTCTACTCTCCAATTATTATCCAGAAACTCATGAGCAATGTTTTGGTCAACAGTCTCAGGGTCGTTAATGTAATCCAATACAGTCCTACTTTGACCAACTAAAAACAAGTCATAAAAAGTTGCGGTTTGAAGAGAAGTACTGAAACCATAGTCGTAAAGGTCATCGGTCATTCCAATTGGGTAGTTGAGATTTAGTGCAACATCTCCCTCACTTGGTGTCGTGTCTGCTTGTGCTTGTTGCATTGCTTCTGCCTCAAACATTTTGTAATCAGATACCCAGGTTGAAGAAGTATCATTTATCGCAAAGTCATAAAACAAGTCCATTTCTTCTGCTTGGATGCCTTTTGGGAACCCTATTACAAAGGCTTTTCCGTCTTTGATAGATAGCTGTTTGCCGTCAGCGGTGGCATTGAAGTAAATCATTCCTCCTGTCTCTAAGATTCGGTGTCCTGATGTTGTGTTCATGTTCTCCGCAATCATGTCAGTTAGCGAGTAACACTCCTTAAGTTCTATGCTTACTTTTCCTGTCGGTGTTGTGCCGTCTGCGAATTGGAAAACGTCTGCGGGAATGTATACCGCCGTTCCTTTGTCGCCATTCAACATTGTTTCCTCTGTCGGATTGATTTCAAAAGTCTTTGGCATAGGTGCAAGATTTATTAGCACGTCCTTTAATGAGTTGACGGGAATGTATTTCTTGCCCTCTTTTGTGTCATTCGAACAGCCTGCAAATAGAAGTGTCAGAATTGCTAGTGTCGAAAGTGTTTTGTCAAGTATCATCATTGTCTGTTTTTTTATTGTGCCCAATTGAGTAGGGAAAGATATAAAATATTTCGCATCTCCGCCCTCACACCAAAATGTGTAAGGCGGTTACTAAAATAAAGAAAGTTTTGTTTAATCCAAGCATTTTTCCTTAACCATAACGAAGGAAGTAAAGTTCACTAAGGTTCTACCTGATCTTTTAAATTTATTCCTTGTTCCTTTTAAAATTCGTTCAATACCATTGTAACCGAATTTAAAACATTAACCCTTTCTTGTTTGTTTTTTAACCAACCCCAACCCCTTAGTAAGGCCTTAGTAAGGGGTTGGGGTTTTCAATTCAAATTTATTTATATCTACCTGCCGGTGAGCCCTTCGGGGTTGGCTACTAGCCCACATGAACTCCTATTTATTGACGCCAGTTTATATCATCCTCACAAATCCTCCTTTTAAATTTGAAGTAGATATTAATCGATCAATCTCATCAATATTATCAATTTTCCTAAATATATACTTGTCGCCTTTTTTAAACTTAATCCTATTTGTATTTTGAGATGAAATTATCCCAAAATCCTCATCTTCATTTATTTGTTTTATAAGAAACCATTGTTTTTCTTCTATAATTATTTCCTTTAATATTTTATATTTTACAGGCATTATTCGAGCTTGCATTTCTCCCCATTGAATTGGTGATAGTTTTATTTCTTTATCTATAATTGAAAACTTGTACAAGAAATAAAATAATCCCGTATAGAAAATCCCTAAAAAATTGATACCAAGCTGTAGTCTAAATCCACTGTGCAATGTAAAAGCCATATAAACACTCGTATTAAAAACTTGCCAAGCCTCCCAAAATGGTGCTACAATAATTATTTGCGAATATGCCCAGAATTGCAAGAGGGGAAGTGCTATTTTCTTTTTTATAAAAAATAGAGCTATCCCAGTTAGTCCAATTACTGAATTTAATAAACTTGAAACATTTATTCCAAAAAAAATATTATGGAAATTTATAATGCTAAGAGCTAGCACCAAAATCAAATAAATTAAGGCTCTCTTATTTATATCTTTTAATTTCATGTTTTTTTCAATTTGTATCGTTGTAATCAGTAAATAAAACTGCAGAGTTTTTGGCAATTAAGAATGCAGAGAAAATGGCAACAATAATGCAGAACTTTTCATTTCAAAAATAAATAAAAATTATTCATTAGTAAATATAGTTTTCCGGTTTTTCATCCTGTAGCTTTTTTCCGTCAAGGTTAATAACCTCGCAACGATAAAGTAATATTCTCCAAATCTTCTTTTATGTAAAAACTCTATGTATGCACAAATCTGTTATTGCCCCTTACTAAGGCCTTACTAAGGGGTTGGGGTTTTAAATTCAAATTTATTTATGTCTACCTGCCGCTGAGCCCTTCGGGGTTGGGCTGTTAGCCCACATGAACTCCTATTTATTGGGCATAGTTTTTTATTCAATTAATCCGTATTCTTTTAATGCATCTTGCCAAATATGCTCCTTGTTGATTTCGATTGTACTTGTGATCAACTTATTCATGATTTCCTGGTCTAAGTTGTGTTTTTTATAAGTATCAATGAAAATTTGAGATTCTTCTTTAGTCATTGGGATAATTTTCTCATTAAGGTCACAGCAACCATAGCCATCGAATGATATTCTTTTTAGAAAAATGCATCTGTCTTTCGAAAGGTTAAAATCAATGAAAACGCAGCCTTCCAAACATCCTAAATAGTAATCTGCAATCCTTGTACTTGGCATACTTGTCTTAAAAAATTCAAAGTCTTTGTCCATTATTGTGTTATTCGTTTGTTAAATAACCTTTTACATTTTCTGTGAAAGCATTATCAGTAGATAATATTTTAGAATATTCAGAATTTCTGTTATCGTAAAAGTCCTTTTTTAACAATTCATATTGAGAAATAATTGTTTTTTCTTTTTCTGCCAATTCATTTGCCGCTTCCTGATTCTTTTCGAAATCCTTTATTAATTCCAAAAATCTATACGTTAAAGAATCATGAGATTCTAGATTCTGTTGTAGCTTTAATAATTTTAAATCCATCCAGTTTTTAAATTCTAATATCTTAATAATTAATTCATTTGACAATTTAATAATTTCGCCATCTTTAACTAAAAGTTTAACCATTGATTGAGCAACATTTGTTATCCTATAATGCTTATCTATAAGATGTCTTGTCTCAATCAAATTAGTAATGTTTCCACGATTAAAAGCACCATAATTAATTTCAATTAAGGAATACAGCCAATCATTATACTTCCTGTAAAAATCAATAATAGCATTTCTTTCTTCGGTACGATGGCTTTGCTGCAATGTCAATAAATGTTGAACTTTTGCCTTAATATCATCATTTTCTCGTTGGAAATCTGATTTTATTTTTTCTACTTTATCAGTAATCTCTTCGATATCTTCTTTTATCGCAAGTTGTTTACCTTTTTCAGAAAAGTAACTTTTTAAAAATGCAAGATATAATCCAATACACAGGATTAAAATCTGCAATATTATCGATAATGTTACCATGACGTTTTTTTTTTAATATGCCCAACGTTGATAGTATGGTGTCGTGCGGGAGTACGAGGCGATTTCTTATCAAGCTACACTGGACTTTTTACGAGCCACAAACATTTGTAACCCACTGAACCCCGCATGCACTATACCATTTATTGTGCCACGTATTTTAATCAACTATTAGAGATATATCATTCAGTTTCATTGTTTTCTCATTATCTTCTATACTCTGAACAAAAATATCAAGGAAGTATATTTTATCTCCAGATATAGTCAGTTTAAAAGCATCTTTTATTTCATCCCCAAACTTGAAGGAATCAAATTCTCTTGTGAATATTAGTGAATCACCTCTCAAAATAATTAACCGGTAACTTGAGATATTATATCTCAATGAGATATCTTGATTTATTAATTGAGCATCAAGTCCAATTTGTGATATTAATGATTTCTTTGAAATCAAACTACCATTTGCCCCTGGAAGATAGACTTCAGAATATTTAATCAAAGGATGAACTTCTAAAAGTTTTGACCCAATAAATATTGTATCAGCACTATTTATAGAATATACATTAAGTGAAGTATTACCTGGTTTCTTAGGTTGAATAATAAATCCCGATTCTGTCTTACGAATAGTCCCATTCGAATTAGTCACATAAAGAGATTCAAAAGAGTACCCATTTGTGCATATTTCAATGTAGTTTTCTAGTGATTGCAGCAATCTCTGTTTTGGTGTAGATATTACAATTTCTTGTCCAAATACAGATATTAGTATAAGATTAATTAAAATAGTTGAAATTACTCTTTTATTCATGTAGCATAAGCTTTTAGTTTCATAATTATATAAGCTGCAATTAAGAAGTTTTTGTCAGAATATGTCGCACAACTACTTATAGGTGCATAAAAACTGCACCTATTTTCCATATTTCGTAATATAGGTTCACTCCTTTCTTCTCCATCTGTTTTCCATTTTAAGTAAAAGAATCTTCCCCAATATACAACCTCCCCCGTTATCTTCCAATACCTTCCTGTATATAATAATCAATAAGTTTTCAACTGGTAAGTTATTAACAGACAGGGAGCAGGAATAAAAAAACGCTGTAAACATTAATCTTCGTTTAAACAAACTACTCTACCCTTCCCGAGGATCGTTGCAGATTCGATAAAGATCATTGCAGATTCGATAAAAGTTACTGCAGATTTGAAAAAAGATGTTGCAGATTCAATAAAAGTTGTTGCAGATTCGATAAAGATCGTTGCAGATTCGATAAAAGTTACTGCAGATTCGATAAAAGTTACTGCAGATTTGAAAAAAGATGTTGCAGATTCAATAAAAGTTACTGCAGATTCAATAAAGATCATTGCAGATTCGATAAAAGTTATTG
>JAHEEB010000590.1 GCA_024640925.1 Bacteroidota bacterium
TTTGCCCATTTTTTTTCAGCAAGGGCATATATTATTTTTCTACCAAGAGTATACGATAAAATATAATTAAACATGGCACCAAGAATACAGCCCAGTGTTGAAAAAGCAATTATGAGTGGTAGACTTAATTGTCCCTGAACAGCCATATAAGCTGCCGGTGGAATAACCAATTCCGAAGGAAGTGGAATAAAAGAACTTTCAATCGCCATTAAAAGTGTGATTGTACCATAGTTCAGGTTTGCTGTGTACCAGCTTATAATGCTACCAAAAAATTCATGCATAGTCTGAAAAAATTTAGGCCACAAAAATAGTCTTACCTGCGAGATTGACAAACTCATTCTGAAAGAATTATGATGAATACACAAAATTTCGGTATAAAACCAAAAAAATTATTTAATGCAGGTTGAGTTCGGATTGTTGAATTAGTATGTATTGTAAACAATAGCTTACTTCTATTTACTGATGATTCCGAAATATTCTTTATTTTTAATGGTTTTTAGCAGGTAAGGTATATGAATCATCCCTTTAAAAAGTTAATCGGCGTTTTTCTGATTATTTTAATTATTCCTACACTTATTTTTTCAATATATGAAATAGGTAGTCTGCGTAAGAACGAAAAAGTAATTACTGAAATATATAATAATCAACTCGATGCAATTATATCATCCATTAATCAATACTCCGATGACATTTTGAATAGTTGGGCGTATAAACTGGAACAAGAAAAAGATAAGAACTTAACCCCTTTTAATACACTTGTGAATGAATTGCCCTCGGTTAATCTTATTCTTTGCTTTGATACAGATAAAAACCTTCAGTGGTATTCATGCGACTCATCAACAAATTGTGCAAACAATATAAGTTCGGTGGTATCGATGCTCGAGGCGAACGATTCATTAATTAATAAACTGAAGAACTATTTTCGGGCAGGCTACAGGAAGATTGCCTCAATGGATTATACAGTGGATAGTATAAAAGCTATCGTTTTTTTAAGTGAAAGTAATGATAGCTATTCGGTTCATGTTCTGTTACTCGATGCTGGCAGGTTCTTAAAAGAGGTTATTGACCCTAAAATACAGGAGATAACCAGGAACAAGTTTTATATTACTGCATATAATACCCATGGCGCTCTTATTTATAGTTCTGATAAGCAGTATCAGCCTGCTCAGGTTGCATTTAAAAAAGATATCTGGTTGCTTAATAACTACCAGATGGGCATCGAATTTAAGGATCAGACTATAGAAAACCTTGCATCTGCCCGCTCCCATAAAAATATTTTTCTCATGGGCTCCCTCGATATAATACTGTTCCTCGGAATGTGGATAATTTACAGGAATGTTAAAAAACAAATTGAGTTATCTCAACTTAAATCTGAATTTGTTTCGAATGTATCACACGAAATCCGTACCCCACTTGCTCTTATTAGCATGTATATCGAAACTCTTGAGATGGGGAGGGTAAAAACAGATGAAAAAATAAAAGAATACTATGGAATTATTCTTCAGGAAACGCAAAGACTTTCAGGTATTATTAATAAGATTCTGAGTTTTTCACAAATCGAAAGTGGCAAGAGAAAATACACTTTTACCGAAACCGACATTAATAAAATTGTTTGTAATGTAGCCGCTTCTTTTAAATATAGTCTTTCTAGCAAAGGGTTTATTTACAATGTTGATTGTGCCGGCGAACTTCCCCATGTAATGGTTGATGGCGATGCTTTGGCCGATGCCATTGTTAACCTGATTGACAATGCCATAAAATATAGCGCTGATACGAAAGAAATCAGTATCAGAACAGGAAGATTTAAAGAGGCAGTATTTGTCGAAGTTGCTGACAAAGGTATCGGAATAGCTCCAAAAGAACAGGAATATATTTTTGATAAATTTTACAGGGTTACAGAAAAAAATCTTGCTCATAAAGCAAAGGGTACCGGACTAGGTTTGTCAATTGTGAAACATATGATGGATGCACATCATGGAAAAATAGATGTTGTAAGCGAGCCTGGAAAAGGCTCATGCTTCCGCCTCATTTTTTATTTTGTTGCTAACAGAGATATATCATTGAACCCGGAAAATAAACTTAATTGAAATGACCAGAATATTAATTGTTGAAGACGAAGCCTCCATGCTCCAGGGATTAAAGGATAACCTTGAGTTTGAAGGATATGAGGTAGATACTGCTGCTGATGGAAAAACAGGCCTGGACAAAATAATTTCAAATCAATTCAACCTTGTTTTACTAGATGTTATGCTTCCTCATATCTCTGGTTTTGATATTTGTAAACAAGCCAGAAAAGATGGTATTTCCACACCCATTATTCTGCTCACTGCAAAAGGGGAAGAAATTGATAAGGTGCTGGGACTTGAACTGGGAGCCGACGATTACATAACAAAACCATTTAGTCTGCGTGAGCTTCTGGCCAGAATTAAAGCCATTCTTCGACGGAGCATTCCCGATTCCGGCACCCAAAATCTGACAGATGAAGTAATTATTGGCAAACTGAAAATTGATTTTAAAAACTATGAAGCCACAACTGGTGGTAACGAGGTTAAAATGACAAGCAAAGAATTTGATATACTTCGTTACTTATATAACAATGTTAATAAAACTGTCCACCGCGACGATATTATGAGTAGTGTCTGGGAAATTGATTATGATGTAACCACCCGCACTGTTGATAATTTTATCCTGAAACTCAGGCAAAAAATTGAAATGGATCCCAATCATCCAAAAATCATTCAAACCATACATGGCATTGGTTACAGGTTGGTGATTTAACCCAGATTCCAATACATTATGCCTGGTGCCTTCGTGGCTTTTCTTTGCCACCAAAACACAAAAACACCAAATAATAGCTAATCGTAATAAGATGATATTTTGTGGAGCTTCGTGCCTCCCCAACCTGGCAGCGTCTTTAGACCTGCCAGCGTTGTTGTAAGAAATTTCCATTTGTGGATCTTCGCCCTGGTGTCTTTGTGGCTTTGCTTTTGCCACCAAAACACCAAAACACCAAATATAGCTAATCGTAATAAGATGATATTTTGTGAATCTTCGTTCCCTGGTGCATTTGTGGCTTTTGTTTGCCACCAAAACTCAAAATTCCCCTTTTGGCATTTTCTTTTAACGGTAAAAGGTATAATTAATAGTTAAAAATTCATAAATACATTAACTTTAAGATATTAAACCCAAAACTGAATGGCTGTGTTTATTTATTTTCGAGTATAAATTTCCAAAGAGATGAAGTTTAATGATAAAGTTGTTATTATTACAGGAGCATCTTCAGGAATCGGTCTGGCATGCTCAAAGACTTTTGTGAAAACGGGGGCTAAAGTTGTTATGGCTGCCCGATCGGAAGAGCGACTTGAAATGTTAGCAAACGAACTTCGTTGTAATGGGCATCAATGCATAGCTATTAAAACCGATGTTACTATCGAAGATGATTGCAAAAACCTTGTGGAAAAAACCATTGAAAAATACGGGAAAATAGATATACTGATAAACAATGCTGGTATATCCATGCGTGCCTTATTTGAAGAAGTTGAGATGGATGTATTACGAAAAGTTATGGATGTTAATTTCTGGGGTACTGTATATTGTACTAAATATGCTTTGCCACATATCTTAAAAACCAGGGGAACAATTGTTGGAATATCATCCATTGCCGGATTTCATGGATTACCCGGACGAACTGCTTACTCTGCTTCGAAATCTGCCATGCAAGGGTTCCTGGAAAGTGTTCGGATAGAAAATCTTCGAAAAGGTGTAAATGTATTAATACTGGCGGCTGGTTTTACTTCCTCTAATATTCGCAAAAGCGCACTTGATGCACATGGTCTGCCTCAAGGTGAAACGCCCAGGCCTGAAGAAAAACTGATGTCGCCCGAAAGAGTTGCCAGAAATGTGATTCGTGCTATTCGTAAAAGAAAAAGAAACCGCATTATGACATTAGAAGGTCAGCTTATGGTCCTTTTT
>JAHEEB010000591.1 GCA_024640925.1 Bacteroidota bacterium
CCACTATTTACTGACTTTACATATGATAATCTTGGCGTACCAAAGAATCCGTATAATCCGGTATACAAAACCAACCCCGCTTTTATCGACCCCGGTCTTGGCGGATTCCTAGCAACACGATCTGACTATAGTTCGCTGACCGGCGAAAACATGGGAAAACATAAAGTACCTACTCTCAGAAATGTTGACAAAAGGCCTAATCCTAAGTTCACAAAAGCATATATGCATAATGGAGTATTTAAATCATTAAAGGAAGTCGTTCATTTTTATAACACTCGCGATGTCGAATCGTGGCCTGCTCCTGAGGTTGCTGAAAACATTAATACAAATCAGGTTGGTAACCTCGGATTAACCAATGCTGAAGAAAATGCAATCGTTGCATTTATGAAAACATTGTCTGACGGTTATAACAGATAATCTTAAAAAAAAGTTAATAATAAAGGCTCGCGTTTGTGAGCTTTTATTATTTTATCCAATTCCATTGGTTTTCGAAGGTTTAGCTCCGCTTAAATTTACCGATATACATTGGTGCCGGTTGTAGCCCGAAAAAAGTCGGTGTGAACTCCCGGCAGACCCTAAAACTCGACCTGAAGGATATGGACTTTTCAACGGGGAAAATGTAAAAATTAAAGAGGTAGATAACTCATATTTTATTAACATTGTCTAAATAAAATAAAAACATGATCAATCTTAGAAATCTTGTAACATTTATATTCAACTTTCTTTTTTTTGCGACTTCTAATTCTCAGGATATAATTTACTTAGACAGTAATTTTCCCGGTTTAGAGCCCAAAATATACGCCTCGGATATATTGTCCCTTTCTGATAGATATGAACACGGATTAACCATTAGAAACAGCGGATCAGAGCATATCTTTGGCTTGGATGGGAGGAAGAATTGGACATATAACGGAATAGCATGTTTAAAAAGAGGTGAAAATAATATTGTTGTATTTGACACACTAAAGTTTACAAACAAAATAGAATGTAAAAATAAAGCAATAATCAGCGGAGAACCAACCCTTTCCTCAGACTATCAATTCATGTATTTTGTAGCAGACTATCCAACAGATATATGGAAGGTAAAAATTGACGAAAATGGAAAATGGGGTGAGCCTGTTAAACTGGATTCAGCGGTTAACTCTAAAGGTTCGGAATGGTTTCCAATTATTGCTCGCGATAATTGTCTATATTTCTCCAGGGATTTAAATGGTAAAGTAGTAATTAACAAGGCAGAACCAGTAAATGGAGAATACAAAAAAGCTTCAAAACTAGAGGCTGCATTTAACTATGAAGCTGGTGATCAGGTTTTTTCAAAAAATATGGATTATATAATTTTTGCTTCACCGAGACAAGGAGGATTTGGAAACAATGATTTATATATAGCTTTTAAAAAAAACAATGGGGAATGGACTGATGGAATAAACATGGGCCCCAAAATTAATTCAGAAGGATTTGAATTGGCTCCATATATTTCTCCAGATGATAAATATTTATTCTTTACACGGCGGGATAAGTATAATGAAGCAACTACTTCGGATATTTATTGGGTGAGTTTGGAAATTGTAGCAAAGATAAAAAGCACAATAAAATAAGTTATTCCAATTATGTCATTAGCAAACAATAAAACTGGCGATTTATGGGGAAGTTTTATGCCAAGACGTAAAGAAATAAAAAACATTGGGACAGGTGCATTCCGCCAGCTTACGTTGGCGGAACCATCTACCTCGAATATTGGCAGGCATTATTTACATCATAAAAAAATAAGTGAACTCATTTCATATTTGCCGTTATATGACGAATGTAATCTTCAGGTAACATATTCATCTTATTGGCTTCGAATATAATAGCTTTGTCAAACAAATTAAAATAGGATATTACATTAATCTTCCATTTATCATTTTCTTTTCTAAAAGGAAACTTCACAAGGATATTTACCTTATTACTACCAGAGGTAAAATAATTTTTCACTGAAATTTCCGCAATATATTCGTTCTTTCTTTTCTCAACAATTTTATTAAATTCAAAGTTATCAATGTCATTAGCATTGAAAATTTTAATACCCGCAAGTGAAAACAAGGTGATTGTGAAATTAAGATTTGCTGTATCAAGGTCAGATGTCTTTGATATAATAGAGTTCAATGTTAAAAACAGGTATTTCCATGTTAAAGGTGCATTTTGTTTTTTTATAAAAACATCCTTATCTTTTTGACTTCCAACCTTTATCAATCTTTCAAATTCAATTAATGCATTTTTTGATTCTTCATCAATAAGAAATGATATTGAATCGCTATTGCTTTTTACTGCATTTTTATATATTTCAAAAGTTAACTTGATAGCATCTTTTTCTTTTTTATTCAGGCAAGAAATAAAAATGAAAAATGAAATTGCAAACAAAATAAATTTAGTTTTCATCGCATTTTATTAATTTATCATTTATCAATTTTACAAAAAAAGTAATTTCTTTCCAAAAGATAAATAGGTGTAGAATTTGCTATTAAATCCATATAGATTGATATTTATATAATGTTATCGTTTAGCGTTTGGAGTGCTTAACGGTGCTTGGATCCCTCCAATTCAATACAAATAAACGATTCTAAGATTATTGGTTGTCCTATGTAGTAATTTTGTTGTACCAATTTTTCTTCATGTAGTAGTTACATTGCAATAAAAAAATTCATCAACAATCGCTCCTTTATTAACTTCCTGCTTTAATAGTTACATCCTGTTTCTGACCATTTTAAAACCATTACACCTCTCAAAATTATTCAGCAGATTAACTGATTAAAATTCAGGTCACTATGATTGTTCAAAGCTTAACTGAATACTTTATAATTACTAATTAACTAATCAATTACGAAACGTATGAAACAAAAAATGCAAAAGCTCATCCTCGTTTTGAGCTGTCTGTTTACAACATTTACTTATGTGTATACACAAGTAGGAGAAGTAATATGGCAGGAAGACTTTAATACTCTGAATACTTCCACCTGGAATGTAATTGTGGGCGATGGTACTGGCACTCCGGCTGGTTCAGGATGGGGAAATCAGGAATTGGAATATTATACTACTCCAAATGTCACAATTGGCGACATACCTGGTGAAACGGGCAACAAAGCTCTTATTTTACAAGCCAAATCTGAAACTATGGGAACAAAGGCTTTTACTTCGGGAAAAGTAGACACGTACGGGAAACTTTCCATCAAATACGGGTTGGTCGAGATGAGAATTCGTGTACCCGATTTGCAAACAGGTCTTTGGCCTGCCGCCTGGCTGTTAGGTACTGCAACTGCCAATTGGCCTGCAAAAGGGGAAATAGACATGATGGAAATGGGACATAACCTAGCAGAACGCACAAGACAGGGATTCCCATCTGCGGCAATAAACAATTTTGTAGGCTCAAATCTTATCTTTTATTCATCATCTGCTGTTTCATCATCAAATCCATCAGGTGCAGCAAGCATAGGCTGGGATGTTAATTACGATAGTCCTTATGTTTCATCAACTCCTCTGAACGATCGATTTTTAATATATCGTATGTATTGGACATCAACATCAATAAGGTTCACTGTAGTAGATGGAGCCTATGAAATTGATTTATATACTTCGCCTTTCACTCTTAGTTCCGAGTCGGACGAATATAATAACCCCTTTTATTTTCTTCTTAACCTGGCCGTTGGAGGAACATTTACCGATGCAACTTCAAACGCACAGGTTACAGCCCCGCTCCCGGCTAAAATGTATATCGATTATATAAAAGTATCGAAGTGGAACAACCAGGGATCTGTCACTATTGGAACGCCTCTTTCTGCAGAAACCGGTACTTTTGGAGTATTTACTGACAACACAACGACTACGAATAAACTTGTTGCTGGCACAAGTTCTGATATATATGCATGGAATAACCTGGTTGCCGGCACAACTGCTGCTTATGAAGGTAGTAATGTAATTGCATGGGCTACATCTGC
>JAHEEB010000592.1 GCA_024640925.1 Bacteroidota bacterium
TCTTTAACCAAAACACTTTCTTCATTTAAAATTCTTGAAACAAGAAAAACAGGCAGAAATACATATGGAATGAGAGCCCACCATGAGCCAAGTGCAAGAGGTGTAAACAAAAACATGATATCATACCTAAATACATCGGATGGCGAACAATCGAATAAGGACCGGTTGAAATAACTTTTTGTCCTTTTTCAACTTCAACAATACGCGATGTGTAAGTATTCTCTCTAAAAACAAGAAATATCCAGAAATAACCGAGAAAAACCAAAATATTTGCAATTACAACAAGAACAGATGGTATGTAAGACCAGTTAAACCGATAATCAAAGCCAGGTACCAAAAAACCAAGCAGAAAAGGGATCCGGTACAACCGAACAATCAGTTTCTGTTTTTCTTCCTTTTCTTTCAGTTTTAATCTCCTCTCCAACAGGGCTGGATCATTTTTAACAAGATAAAAAAGTGTACAGGCCATTGGTATAAAAAGAGCAACAGAATATACCCAGGCTTCCCAAAAATGAGAGGAACCAGCGGGTAGAAAAAAACACACACAAACAAATACCGGGTAAATAATCAATAGCTTAAGAATAATTTTCTTTGCCATAAAATAGTTTGGTTTGGATAACTTAAATTAAGAATATTTAACCGAATTTTTTCTTTTACCTTACTGAGTTTTTATTAAATTTTCTAATAGTTAATTACATGAATTCCGGTAGTAACTATTTTTTTATGAAATTCAACAAATTTTAAGCAGACTGGGTTTGGTACGGAAACCTGAATGCCTGTGTAAGTAAGGAAACCTGTATTGGAATTAATACTAAATGTATTTATCATACTGCTTTTCTGGCAAGCCACTAAAAGAAATTTTCCGCTTGGATCTATTGCAAAATTCCGGGGTGTTGTTCCTTGTGCTGATACATGACCTAAAAGACTTAACTCACCTGAACTCTGATTAATCGAATACATGGCTATATTATTGTTTTCGGCCCGATTGGATGCATAAAGGTATTTGCCATCGGGGGTGATATGAATGTCGGCAGAAGCAGCTTCCGCAGTAACTCCAGCAGGTAAGGTGGAAATGGTTTGGAACCAGGTAAATTCACTGGTAGCATTATTCAAATTAAAAGCCTCCACGGTACCATTCAGTTCGCAAACCACATAAGCCCATTTATTGTTCGGATGAAATTCTATATGCCGTGGTCCGGCCCCTGAGTCAGAAGGCTCATCGTAGCCGGTTGATGATAATTTGCCTGTTAGAGTATCGAGATTATAAATCATTATTTTATCGGTACCCAAATCGGTATTGTAAATAAAGTTGTTTGGGGCTTGAATTATCATGTGGGCATGGGGTCCATCCTGCCTTCCAGCTACGGGTCCCGATCCGGAATGCTGATTCATATCTGTATATGAGCTGAGTGAACCATCGGTATTTATAGGACATACGGTTATATTTCCACTGTTATAATTAGCTACAAGCACATATTTCCCTGTGTTATCGATGCTTATATAGCAGGGGCCATTGCCCTCTGACGATACTGAATTGATAAATTCCAACTTATTCTGAACCGAATCGAAACGAAAAGCACTAATGGTCCCCGAAGAATTTTCATTCACAGCATAAACCCACTTTTTATTTGGGTGAACTGCCAGATAAGCAGGATTACTTGTTTGTTCAGAAGAACAGATAAAGCTTAATTCGCCCGATACGGTATCCATTTTATAAACATATATGCCCACCGACGAACCCGATGTAAATGTGCTGATAAATACCAGTTCTAATTTCTCTGAAGGTTCCTGTTCATCTGTTGCATTGTCGTTGGAGTTATCGGTTAAATCAATTTCGGAAACTGATGAAAAGGTGCTATCTGCTTTTTTAGTTATTTCAACCTTTTCTTTTTCTGAACAATTCAGGTTGAAGAACAAAACCAGAAACATTAAAGTAGATGTGAGAAGCAGCTTAGGGTAACTTTTCATTGACATGGCAAATAGTTTTTTTCAAAGATATCAAATAAATTAAGTGACCATTGATCTTTTATTATCCTACATTTCTTCGATTTGAAGTTTTTTAATACGTGCTAAGATTGCACCTTTTGTTCGACCGAAATGTTTAGCAATATCGCTGATATTGACATCTTCGCAATACATTATGGTAAGCTCGTCATCCAATTCTCCGGTCCACGGTTTATAGGCATCTTTGTGCTTTTCCCTTACCTTATCAACTGCGTATGCTTTTTCGTTCTTTTCTGATGTTTTTTTAGATGTTACAAAATCCTGTTTCTTTTCGGTTACATCTTTTATAAGGTGAACCTGAGCAGAAGCAAAATTCCCCGGAATCAATGCTTCAGGAATATGAATGCTGTTTTTAGTTCGGGTAACAGCCACATATAAAAGATTTATTTCTTCGTTGAGTTTATTTCTGTTTGAAATTTCCTTTTTCGCAGCTGTATGTTTCTCCAACTCCAATTCTGTAATAAAGTCATTTGCCAGATGGACGGAATCGTACTCCATTCCTTTACAACGATGCACGGTTGAGAATATCATCCCTGCTTTTTCTTTCTCATCGTTAGCAACATGTTTTTCTTTAATTGCTTTTATAATACCGGGAATTTCATTTCCATATTCATTTACAATTTCAACCATTGTTGCCAGTTGCATATCATCGGTTTTTTTAATGTAATCTTTTAGTTCGTCAAGGTTTTTCATCATCTTAATTAACTTATCTTTAACCAGGTGTCGTTTGCCATTATAAAGATTAAGAATATCGTAAAGCGATGCTCCTTCGTCGGCATAAGTGTATGAATTAATATTGCCTTCAAAATAGATTTGTTTTACCTTTTTCTTTTCGGTTACATATTCGATGGCTTTGAGCAATAAGCCGAGATTTGTCCGTGCCAGCGTTGCATTTGTTTTCTCGTTTTTACTTTTTCCTATTCCGGAGATAGGAATAAATGACTCCAATGCGATGTGCTTTTTTAGTTTCAGTACCTCCATAGCAAGGTCAGCAATATCCTGGCCAAAGCGAAAACTGGTTGAAAGGTTATACGTTTTAAAGTCAGCTTTTTCGAGGGAGTTTACAGCATACCGCCAGCCATAAATTTGCTGGTGCGTATCGCCAACAATCACTTTCGTTGCATTTTGTTTGAAGAAAACATCGAGCATAGCTGGCGATGCATCTTGTCCCTCATCAAAAAGAATGTAATCAAAATTTAGGTTGGGATTTGAAAGCTGGAACTTTTTAAGATAAAAATCGTGTGTAATTTCAATTTCTGCTTTATCCATCTTACCCAGGAGAATGCGGGTTTGATTTTCAATATATTTGTAATAAGTAGTTACAAAGGCTTTTGCTTTGCCATCGGTAATTGTATCGAGATAGTTTAAGTCCTGAACTTTTTGTTTTTCGCTGTTACAGAAATAAGCAATGAATTTATTAATGTGATTTGCAACAATGTATTCTGCATGTTTTTCCCCGTTACCCTGCAGGTTAAGCATTTCTGCAATCTCGTTTGTTCTGAAACCCTGTGGCCTCAAACTGTAGTTGCTTCTATAAACAATGTACTTATAAGCCAGAGAGTGGGCAGTTTCAACTTTCACATTATCGAGTCCGATAGCTGCAAACTTTTTAGCAGCTTCCAGCTTTACTGATTTATTGAATGCGAGGTAAAGAATTTTTGCTTTTTTCGGCCTTGTTTTGGCATATTCGATAATAGTGGTTGTCTTTCCTGAACCGGCAACGGCATTTATCTTGATATTGCCTGTTGAGTTAATAATTTCATATTGTTCAGAAGTAAGTTCCATTTCTCCTTCAAAGGAAAGAAAAAAAAAGAATTTATTATAGAAAAATAATGTTGTCCGATAAAAATATAAAGTTTGACCCACATCTCACAATTATTGCAACCTCTACGAGGTTATTCCTCAGAAGAGATCTTTATTCATTCCTGCAAAAATGCAACTTCTTCGAAGTTGTCAAATTAT
>JAHEEB010000065.1 GCA_024640925.1 Bacteroidota bacterium
AATGGAATTTCAACAAATATTGGTTCCAAAATTAATGTTTATCCAAATCCTGCACAGGAGCAACTTTTCCTTAATATTACAGAAACAATGAACATAAATATCGTTTCATTGCTGGGTGTTACTATTTTAAGTAAAACAGTTGAACCAAATGAGGCAATCTCCATTGGTGATCTTCCTCATGGAATATACTTAATTACGGATAGTAAAGACGAGGTTATCTCTAAATTTATTAAGAATTAAATCCTTATCTAACCGTAAAAATTAAACAAAATGAATAAATTGAAACTATTCATATGTCTTTTGATAAGCATATTATCTCTTCAGCTTTATTCACAGACCTTCGAATTTTTTGTGGATTTAAATGCTGATACATCTTCTACTCCCTCAAATTTCTTTGTATATAACGATCTGCTTTTCTTTACTGCAGATGATGATACAACTGGAAATGAACCATGGGTAACTAATGGAACTGTAAAAGGTACTTACAGACTTTGTGATATTAACCAGAAAGGGAGTTCAAATGTTTCGGATTACTGTATTTATAATGGAAAATTATTTTTTACAGCAATCGACTCAGGTGGTGAAAGAAACCTATGGGTAACAGATGGAACATCAAAGAATACTAAAGTATTTAAGGATTTTAACCCCTTTACTGATTATGTTTCAAATCTCTTTGTTTTTAAAAATAAGCTATTCTTTATAGCCAATGATGATGTGCATGGAGCAGAACTTTGGGCTTCAGATGGAACAGTAGAAGGTACCAGTCTGTTTAAAGATATAAACCCATATAAAAACGAAGGAGCAACAGTGAATTCAACAGCTATAATAGACGATTTGCTTTACTTCTCTGCAGACAATGGCGATAACGGAAATGAAGTATGGATATCTGATGGAACTACTTCAGGTACCAAAATGCTAATTGATATTCAAGTCGGAGGAAATTCTTCCTTTCCAAGTGGTTTCACTTTATATAAGGGAAAGGTTTATTTCTCGGCATATGATGATTTACATGGAACAGAATTATGGGTGACTAATGGATCAACTACAGGTACAAGAATTGTAAAAGACCTGACTTTAACAAGTACAGCTCCTCGTAACCTGATTGTTTATCTCGATACTTTATATTATCAGGCATATGATACCTTAAATGGATGCGAACTTTGGAAAAGTGATGGAACTGAAAAAGGAACGAATATTTTTAAGAATCTTTATGTTAATGATATTGAAAGTAGTAACCCTAGTAATTTTTTCATCTATAACAATAAATTATACTTTGTATTCCAAAATGCTACGAATGGAAAGGAAATAGGAGTTACCGATGGTAATTATGATAATACCGGCCTGTTTGTTGATATAAACACCGGTGCAGAGTCTTCTAATCCGAATGGATTCACCCTTTTTAATAAAAAAATCTATTTTATTGCAACCGATGGGACAAATGGAGCTGAACTTTGGTGGAGCGATGGCACTACTGAAGGTACAAGCAAGATAAAACCAGCTATTGCACCTAATACTGCCCCACTTATCAATACAAATTTTGTTATTTTTAAAAATGATTTATATTTCAATGCCAATTACAATACATCTGGCAATGAATTATGGCGTATTATAGGTCCGAAAACATCGGCAACCAATCAAATAATAAGAAATACACAATTTGAAGTACTTCCTAACCCGGCAACTACATCAATACGGCTAAATATTGATAAAACAACAAAAATTTCCATTGTTAATTTACAGGGTGCTTCTGTTTTGAGTACTACGGTTGAACCTTTGATGGAAATTTCAATAGAAAATCTTCCTTCAGGAGTCTATTTTGTAGTAGATGATTTCGGAACAACAAATGGAAAATTTATTAAAAGATAGTTTTTGAAAATGAACTTATGAGAAAGGACTTCTATTGCAGGAGTCTTTTTTTTTAACCCGGATGAGGCTGTCCAAAAAGTAAATTTGCCACCAAGGCACAAAGCCCCAAAGACTCACAAAGATCTTATTTAAAAGACATTAACCTTAGTGATACCTTTGTGTCTTAGAGTCTTCGTGGCTATTTATCAACTTTTTGGACACCCTCATCTGGGTTTAACCAATATTTCTATTGACGTAGAGAGGATAACCGAATGAATCAGACAATTTTAGCTTTTCAAAATGTTGATAAGACTGGCAGTGACTAACTTCTATTGCTTTATCGGGGTTTGTGAGGACACGAACCAAGGCGTATTATTGATAAAGCTTCGCCCTGGAACGGAGTTAGTGAAAAAAGCCTGATCTGAGAGAATTAGAGCCTGGTTACCTTTGATAATGCAGAAGGAACCCGAACCAAATCATAATCGTGACAATAAATCAAATAACAATTATTCCAGACCGGATTAAATTTGTTCTTAAACTCATGTATTCCTTTAAAGTGTGAAAAAGCCTTCATTTTTTCGTAGGCAAAACGCATCGATTTTTCCGGGAATGAATGTGGATCATCAATGCCTGACATTGGAGCAAAACCCATATTTACAGTTTTATAACCTATCGATTTTAGATAACTCAGCGTTTCAATCAATAAATAATCAAGAACTTCACTTGGTGAATCTTTCGTTTTTCTTAGCAAGTCATATGCAGCCTCCCTATTAAAATAATCAGGTAATAAATTTAGAAAGGCAACTATTTCATTATTTGAATTCTCGATAGTAAATATTCTTTGTTTTTTTAGTTCATCTTTCATGAACATACCTTGTGAAAAAACAATTTCTTTTCTATTTAAATAATTTAACCATTCATCTGATACAGATTTTATTTTATGTAAAACATCATCAGTAACAGGAGGTATATGAACTGAAAACTTAAATCCATACTGTTTTAAAATTGTTTCATTTCTGAGCCCGTTCCAATCCATTTTATTTAGATCAATTGTTGCCTCCCTGCCAATGAAGAGAGCATTTAGTCCAAGCTTCTTATAGACAGAAACAGAATTTTCGGGAATCCGATAATATAAGCTTCTCAATCCATGTTCGTTACAATATTCTTCAAATTCATTAAGACATTCCATTGTTTTGTTGTCTCCGGAAGATACAGGGTTTTCAAGTACCACAGCAAAATTGCCTGATATCCGATACGAGAGAAACGATTGCCTGTCGTTTGAGAGAAAAATTAATTTATCGGGGTATGATTTGAAATAATCAAGAGGTGATTTTCCATATTCACAGATGAGTCTCTTAACCGTTTTATGCTCATCTTCCGTATTATTTTTTTCAAAGACATATGGTCGAATCATCGAAAAGATTAAAACTCCAAAACATATTAAACTAAATAGTTTAATAGTTAAAATAAAATTATAGGCCAGCAAATCGATTTCACCCAAATCACTTCCAATCAGGAAAATATTCTGAAGTGTATATTCAAAGGCTTGAAACCAGCTAATCTCCATTTTAATATGATTCCTATCCAGAAAAATGAACCCGGTTACTCCATAAATTAATAAAAACAAAAAGCCAATCGATGAAACCTGAATTCCAAAAATGCGGGACTTTGGATTGGTTCGGATATAATAATGTTTCCGCGTAAAAATTAGTATTACAAATACTATAAATGCAGCTGCGGCATCCTGATAATCAATTGACCTGGTAATGTGACCAATAAAGGAAAACAAGGTTAAAACTAATCCAAACCACCATGAAATCCTGAAACCTCTAATCATAAATGCTGCAGTAATTAAAAGAAAAACCCCTGATGTCAATACGAAAAAATTGGAGGCATCAATAGTATCAAATAACATGTAATTTCGAACAACCAACAACTTTTCGGGGATATTTGGAAATGCAATGGAAACAATATTAATTACTCCCAACAGAAATATAAGAGTTGCAGGCACAACCCTCAACAATATCTTGTTAAGCTTTATCATAAAACTAAATATTCCCAAAAGAAGAGGTAACCAGAACTGAAAGAACCTAAACAGAAAAGTAATAGCGACGCCATGTGTTTCAGAAAAACCGAAACGTGTCAGTAAAAAAGCCGTTGAAACCTCAATAGCACCAAGTCCTCTTAAAAAGGGTGATATTAATAAAAAGATTATAGCAATCAGGTAGGCCATTATTGCAGCATAAATCGAAGGCTCAATATGAATAGCTTTCATCGATATATAGAGATGCAAGATTCCTGTTAACTCAACCATAAATGATAAAAGGAATGTAAAAATAAATCGTTTACGATCAATTTTGTTAGTCTGCAAATCATCGATAAAAACCTCAATCTCAGGATTTAATCGAAGTAATTGTTTATATATGAATCCTTTATTGGTCAGTGATTTATAAAGCATAAAAGCGATCGATATTATAACTATCATCAATATCAATCCTATACTGTCGGCCTTGCCCAGTGAACCTTTAAAAAGAGCATAAATAAAAGCAGGAACTGCGACAAAAATAACAGAAAGTATACTAACAAATCCATAAATTGACGATGCGAAGTGAATCTGTGATTTGCTAATACCCCGCTTCTCAATGTCGCCTGTAAAAAATGCAAGCGAAGCTACTCCGCCCATAGGTAGAAAAATACTAATCAGATTCCGTTTTAAATAAAGAATAACTGAATCATAAATACTTATCTTTTGTCCAAGAGAAGCAAAAGAAAACACATACATTAAGCCTTGCAGTAATACAAACAAGGCAGTAAAAACAATTCCCAGAAGTACCCACCAGATATCAGATGTTACCAGGGTCTTTTTTACATCATAGATTTCGGCATGTTGGTTACGTATAAACCAGATACCAATTCCTATAAAGATTGCAGTTAAAAGGAATTGAAAAATAATCTTACCACTTTCTCGAAGAAGTGGTTTCTTATGTATTCGTAAACGATTACTTTGAAGTTCGCTTACGATCTCTGGTTTCATAGGTATAAAATTGAATATTTGTTCGAAAATAATGATTAATGCTAAAATAGTTGCAAATAATATTTGCAAATACCTCTGTTTTTTGATTTAATTAACATTTCATCTGAAAAAACTAATGAATAATAAAATATTTAGAAAAGTAACAATACATCCAATTATAAGCATAGTAATTGTGGTTCTCTTTTTATTAGCATACTTACCCATAACTTTTCCGGATGAAGTGAGATAAATCTGAACAAATATAGTAAAAGGTAACTGAATACTTAAAACCATCTGGGACAAAACAAGTGCTTTAAATGGATTTCCAATAAAAAGAATAATTATAAGAGCTCCGACTAAAGATATACCAATTCCAATTCTGGAATGATTGTCCTTAATATCATATGGTTCGGCAAAAAGTCCAGCAAATATTGTTCCTCCGGCCATTGCTGAAGTTATTGTTGATGCTGCTCCGGCAAATAAAAGGGCTGCTGCAAATATAACAGCTGCGTGGCTTCCTAACAAAGGAGATAAAAGAGACTGAGCTTGTGGTAATTCATGAACAACCAATCCATTTTTAAAAAAAGTAGTAGCAGCCAGTAAAATCATTGAACTATTGATAGCCCAGCCAATAATCATCGAAAATAACGTATCGAAAAACTCATAATCAAGTTGTTTTTTGATAATCTTATCATCTTCCAGGTTCCATTGACGACTTTGGATAATTTCAGAATGTAGAAAAAGATTATGTGGCATTACTACTGCACCAAGAACACTCATAATAATCAATATCGATCCTTCTGGAATAGAGGGAGTAACCCAACTCATAGTGGCAATTTTCCAGTCGATGTCAACTAGATATAGTTCATAAAGAAAGGATAGTCCTATTATTGAAACAAATCCAACAATTAGCTTTTCAATAAAACGATAGGAGTTTGTAAACAACATTATTACAACAAAAATTACTACCAATAATGCACCTATTGGTATCGGAATTTGAAATAACATATTCAGAGCAATAGCTCCACCCATTATTTCAGCAAGTGAAGTAGAAATTGAGGCGGCCATTGCCGAATATAGCAGACCACGTGAAACAACTTTCGGCGTGTAAAGGGTTGCTGCTTCTGATAGACATAAACCTGAAGCTATGCCAAGGTGAGCAACATTATGTTGAAGTATAATCAGCATTAAGGTGGAAAGAGTAACCATCCAAAGCAACTGATAACCAAAATGAGCGCCAGCAGCAATATTCGATGCCCAGTTACCCGGATCAATAAACCCAACTGTTACCAACAACCCAGGACCAATAAATTTTAATATTTCAAATGCACCAAACCTTGGCTTATAGCCTCTGTCAATATTTTTGAATATATTTTTCAATCGTTTCAAAGTAGTTCCGTTTATTTTATCTTAACAATTGGCAATTGTTTTAGTTTAGTTCAGATTCATTTAATCAATGTGGGTTTAAGTAAGAAGTAATTAAAAATATAACAAAATAGAGTTCAGAGTAAAAATAATCAATCGATGAATATCTTTTTGCATCGCAAGATTATACGGTTAAATTTGCACAAAAATATTTAAATTTTAACATGTTACCAGAAAAATTAAAACAACGCGGTTTTGATACAGAATTTACTTTTAGCGCTTCACGTAGCAGTGGAGCAGGCGGGCAGAACGTCAATAAAGTAAATACCAAAGTTGAACTGAGGTTCTCTATTGAATTATCAATGTTGTTAAGTGATAATGAAAAAGCTGTTATTAATGAAAAGTTAAAAAACAAAATCAATCTAAACGGAGAACTGGTTCTTACTGCTCAAGCAGAACGAACCCAGCTCCGAAATAAAGAAATGGTTATCCACAATTTTTATACTCTTTTAGCAAAAGCACTAACAGTACAAAAAAAACGAAAACCCACGAAACCTAAAATTTCATCAATAGAAAAGCGTTTAAAGACAAAAAAGAGCCGTGGAGAAAATAAAGTATTACGAGGTAAAATAGATTTTTAAACAAATACTTTAATTTTCAAAAGACTATTTCTTTCTCTGCTTTATTGACATGAATTAATTTTTTTAGCTCATAAGACGAAACAATTTTACCTTTTTTTTCAGAGATCTTTGATTCTTTTAATTTTTCTGATTTGAAATAGGATATATCATTTTCTAGTCTTGAAGCCAAATTTGAAAGCTCAGTTGATTTGCTGGCCAATTCTTCCGAACTAGTTGCTGATTGTTGCGATACCAGATTGAGTTGTTCCATACTTTTATTGATCTGGTTTGCTCCCGAATTGTGCTCGTAGCTTGCTGCTGCTATTTCCTGTACAAGCGAAACCGATTTTTCAATTTCAGGAACGGTTTTCTCCAGAATATCTGAAGTTTGACTAATGGTATTAACACCTTCCTTAGATAGAATTTCAATCTTTTCAGCCGCCAGTTTGCTTTTCTCAGCAAGACGTCGAACTTCAGCTGCAACAACAGCAAAACCTCTCCCATGTTCTCCGGCACGGGCAGCTTCTACAGCAGCATTAAGTGCCAGAATATTAGTTTGAAATGCAATTTCATTAATAATACCGATTTCTTTAGATATCTCTATCATCTTATTTTTTGAAGCAACGGCTGAATTATACCCATTTTTCATACCTATGGAAGAATCATTTGTTATCTTCTCTGTTATATTCGCATTTTGTGCAGATTGAGAAATATTTGCCGACATTTCTTCCATAGATGCAGAAACTTCTTCAACAGAACTGGCTTGTTCGCTGGAACCCTGCGAAAGCTGTTCTGCTGATGCACTAAGTTCAAAGCTTGTCATAATGAGTTGTTGCGAAGAGTCTTTTATATTTATAACGATTTCAAGTTGTTTTTTTCTAAGCAAATCGAGCGAACGACAAAACTCTCCCAGTTCATCATGTCTTTCAATCATCTTTTTACTGATAAAAACATCCAGATTTCCTTCTGAAAGGGTATTGATAATTTTTGTCATTTCTTTCATCGGATTTCTCATCTTAACAACAGATAAAAAGCATGCCATAGCTAATGAGACAGCTGACACAGGAACAGCCCAGGATAAATTCATAATTCCCTCTTTACCAGTAAAAAGGGCTACACATGCAATTATACAGGCAGCGATTGTATATATTGCCCCTATCAGAAATACTATTGATTTTCTAAACAGATATTTGAGAAGACCTGTATAAAATACAGCTGCTAAGATAATGATAGGTATACCTATTACTAACATTTTATCTTCCATAGTGGTTATTATTTTATGATTAGTAGTTATTGAATACTCACAGCAGTTCCATAGGCAACAAGAAATTGAGGATGAATAAATGAAGGCAGTTCTACTAATTCGAACCCTTGATCTGCAAAAATAGCCCTCAATGTGAAGTGGTTAGCTATTCCACCAGTGAGTAGAACACGTCCCTGGTGCCTTTCATGAGCTGGCATTAGTTTAATAGCTTGTTCAGCTATATATTTATAAACTCCCTTGAGAATTTGTTTCCTATGATGGATATCAGATTTTACTAATGCTGAAACGACATTTGTAACAGCAAAAATTCCACATGTTGTATTAACTAGTTCCGTAGCTGTAGCTTCTGATGCCATTTCGTCCAAATCAGAAAATTTAATTTCAGGGTTAGTCTGTTGCCAGCGTTCCAGAATCTGCTTAAGTACCATACCCGTTCCTGCCCCGCAACTTTTATTTGTATTTACCCATGGTTCATCTTCATCCTTATAAAACTTCAACACTTTAACATCTTGTGTTCCAATATCAACAACCATAAATTCAGCTTCGTCGGGGAAAAGTAAATGAACAGCTTGAATAAGAGCACTAATCTCGGTAGTCTGTAAATGAACAGTATCTTTAAAAAGAGGATTATCACCGCCAACTCCGGCAATTCCAAATCTTACATCCTGATCAGTATTGATTTTTTTTCGGATTTCTCTCAGAAGGTATGGATAATCAATTCCTGAGTTAAAAATTTCATTCTTGACTACCTGATTTTTATTATCGATCTGAACAAATTTGCTAAACCCACTTCCAAAGTCAATCCCAACCCTATATCCTTCTTTTGGGTTTATACCGGCAATAACAGATTGTTCTTTCTTTTGTCTGGCTTTGTTGCCAAGAGAATTTAAAAATGTACCCAACCTTATACCAGAAGGTCCTGGAGGCATTCCCAGAATGCAATCTCCACTGATGGATACAGATTTAAGTCCTTTTTCTTCTGCAGCCCGCTCAACTTCATCCAATCTTACAGCAAGCATTTGACAATGTTCATGCACAAAAGTTATCATACCTTTTGCACCTGATTCTTTAGCAAGATCAATAAAATGATTACTATTATTTTTAAGTTCCAATCCATGCATAGCTGCGTGCATAAGATTATAAACCAAAGTTTTAAACAAGGTTTCCTCTGTCTCAAATTCAATAGCATCAGGGTTCAGAAGCTTGGAGTCCCCCATATAATTGACACCTTCAAATGTTACATATGCACCAGCCTCTTTTAATTTTGTCCAGATTTCAGTTCTACCATAAGGTATAAGTCCAAATGTAGATACAGGTATACCATCGGATTTTGGTTGGGTCAATGCATATTTCTCAACATCTTCCCGCAACTGACGACAAATTCTATAGCCCGACTCATCACCAAACATGGCCAAAAAGACAGTATGCCATTGAAGAGGTTCTAATCCCAAATCCAAGGGTGCGTATTTTTTACGGATTTCGGCTAATTCATTGTATTCCTTTCTGGCTAACATAGAAAAGTACATGGCTTTTCTTAAGTTTTCCATTCTTTTATCAGGACTAATGAGATTCATATCACATAAACTATGATAAATCATTTTCAAATGATTAGCAGCATCTGTTAAAGTAGAATCATTGAGATAAGCAGGAATATCAAGGTGTAGATGTTGGCGGCCAAAAAAATCTTTAAGTTCCGAAAACATAAAACCTACTCCTTCACAAAAAGCGCTTGAGCTTAATATAATATTAGGAGGAGGCAATATTCCGGATAAACTGGCTCCTTTTAGCGAGTTGATAAAACTACAACGAGGAACAGGAGCAGCCCCTTTATTTGTCATATCTATTACCTTTGAATGTGATGCAAGCAAACTGGCAAACATTTCCCAGTTAAAAGGCACAAATCCGGCTGCCCAACAT
This sequence comes from Bacteroidota bacterium, assembly GCA_024640925.1. Taxonomy (GTDB): domain Bacteria; phylum Bacteroidota; class Bacteroidia; order Bacteroidales; family UBA10428; genus UBA10428. Next base: position 10,025 of record JAHEEB010000065.1, read on the forward strand.
ATTTCAGGCGGGAAAAGTAAGGAAATAGCTGCAACTGGAGTTTCTGGCTTATAGGCCAATCGCATAAGATATGCTCTGCGAGAGATTAAAGTTCTGGTACCCTGAAATTTCACTGGCGAAACTGATGACAGTGTATCGCCCACCTGGTTTTCATCTTTAATAAAAGTCCTGAAATTTTCAAAAATTTTATCGCGAATAGTGATTTTAGAAGTAATTTCCATTGAGTAACATATAAAAGTAATTAATATTTGTGGTTTTGTATCTCCTTCGAAATCGAAGAAACGAAGCAACTTTCAGAAGTTAGACATGATTAAAAATTAAATCTTTTAATCTTTTTGAATAGATGAATAATAGTCTTTTAAGGAAAACTAAAACTATCTGGACATTTAGAAAAATCCTTCTTAATTAATTCATTCATAATCAATATTTTTATACTATTTAAAATAAATTATTTATAGTTATCCCGTAAGTAACAATCATATTTGTATATAGAATACATACAATCGTTAAGGTTATAC
>JAHEEB010000066.1 GCA_024640925.1 Bacteroidota bacterium
TAATAAATGAGACGATAAAAAGAGTTATTTTTAATGGCTTTTTCATGCGTCTGTAGCTTTGTACCAGCTGATTTCTATGCTGTGCCAGCAAAATACCTATAATGAAAAATGATGCGATATGCAATGAATAAAAGTATCCTGATTCCCACCCATTGCTGGTTTCCCATTTCAATACTTCGTTCAGTTGCGCAACACCCGATAAAACAAAACAGGTTATTACACTTATATAGGGTTTAACCCGCTTTACAAAAAGAAAAAGAAAGGGAAATAACAAAGAAATGCGCATTTCGTGAATAAGCGACCAAATGGCATTGTTATATACATTTGAATGAATGTTACCAATTAAAAAGATATGCTCCAACGCTGTTTTCAGTGAAAATGGATCACCACAATAATCGTTGAACCATTGTCCTAATTCAGGAATTGTTTTAACAGTAAGGAAGGTTCGGATTATTATTGCAAGAAAAATTCCTGCAAGGTATGGCAAATATATCCGGCAAATTCGTCTTAAAATAAAGGGAGTATATTGTGGGTTGGGTTCTTTAAAGAAAGGCAGGGATAAAACAAATCCACTGAGGATGAAAAAAAGAATAACGGACGCACGGCCATGAACCAGGAAATAAATACATGCAATGTAAGGTTTGACTGTAGGTGAATAGGTTGCACAAAAAAAATGCCATATAACAACTGTTAGTGCTGCTATTCCTCGCAGTGCGTCAAGTTCTGTAAACCTTGGTTGCCCTGTGTAATTCATTTGATTGTCTTTCATAGTTGTATTCATATCTCTTGTTCTATGTTCTGAAATTAGTAGTGTTTCTTGAGGAAATGAGCCGGGAAATTACGTATCGGAGGTTTCAGATTACAAACAGATATTCTGGCTGTATTAACTATTTTGTGCTTCTGGTTACATCTGAATTATCTGATATCGGAAATACCATGGACAATGTCCGGGAAATGCCAGATAATGTCCATAAAATGTCGGATAAGGTTTTGAAACATTCGAATGAAGTAAATGATAATATAAACAAGGTAAATGGTATTGAAAATAGAGGTGAAAAAATAGAGATTAAAGGGAGAAATATAATTATATGGTGAGTAATATACATAATAATGTAATCGATATATAATATGAAAGACAATTTATATCAAAAAAGGAATTTTAAAAATTATATAATGTAGATTTTAAGTAAAATAATGTTTTAATAATATAAAACAACAACTTTAATTTATCGTTTGAAAGTTAATTTATATCGATTAAGGAATTAATTCATTCCTTTAATGTAATATTTTAGTAAAAAGATAGATTTTAACTATCAGATAATGTAAAAGTTTTGTTATTTTGGGTTGATACAATTTTGTATAGTTCAACAATATAAATGAATGGGATTGTTTAATTAAGAAAATATGCATTCTTGGCTAAATGCACACCATCATTTGTTTTTTAATTAAAATATTTTCTGATGAGCACAGTAAAAAAACCCAAATGGGATATTGGAATTGCAATCAATAAAGGTACGCAGTCGGTGGCTTTGGTCGAAAAGTATAAGGAAGAAATAGAAGCCCGCTTACAACCCGATGAATTGGAACAGCATATTTCAAACATTGCAGAGTTGGGAAACAGGCGAGCTGCCCAGAAAGAAAACATGGTGCAGCAGAAATCTTCTACACTCGGACAAGATGAAGCCATAATTAAGTTACGTGATGTAGTTATGGATATCCGTAGAATTGTAAAAAGCTGTACCCCTACCGGCGAAATTCTTAAAGCTTTTGGTGTGGGCGAAAGAGTTTATAAAACGGTCAGCAGTACCATGGCTGCAGCTAATATTGTTATATCGGCATGTAACAATCATGCTGTTTGGAGTAAGAGTGCCGGCATTCTCGAAGCCGATATCACTTTATTGTCACAATTAATAGCTTCTATGACGGAGGCCGATCAGTCTCAGGAAACATCGAAGTTCGAACGAAAATCGAAAACGATGAATAAGAACGCTCTTCATCGTTCAGTGGAAGATGAAGTCTCTAAAATATCCGCCATTGGTGTTTTTGTTTTCAGATTTAAAAACCCGGCAATAGCTGATATTTTTGCCGGACTTATTCCTGTTGCAGTTAAAAAAAAGGAGTGAATTCTGCAAGGAGAACTATACATTGTTACTCAAAATAATTCCTTATGTCCGGAGTTTTACTCGTATGCTCCGACTTGTACCTCGAAGGGAGCATATTAAATTCCGATTTGAATTGTTTAGAGAAATAACGTGGATCGTTAAAGCCTACCTGGTAGGCAATTTCACTTACAGTCAACTGGCTTTCCCTTAACAATTGTGCGGCCCGTTTTAGTCGTACCAGTCTGATAAATTCCACAGGAGATTTACCTGTTATCGATAAAATCTTTTTATATAAATGAACCCTGCTGAAACCAAGTTCCTGGCTCATTTTTTCTACAGAGAATTCGGTATCGTTCAGGTTATCTTCAACAATCTTGAGTGCTTTTTTCATAAGCTTTTCATCAAGCGGGGTAATACCAATTGTACCGGGTTCAATTTTAAAGTTTTCCTGGTATTGTTTCCTGTTTCTGTCGCGTTGCGAAATAAGGTTTCTTATTCTCGATTCCAACAGCTCAAAACTGAATGGTTTTGTTATATAGGCATCGGCTCCAACTTTAAATCCTTCAAGTCTTTTTTCTTCGGTTAACGAAGCAGTTAAAAGGATAAAGGGAATATGCGATATTTTTTTATCTTGTTTTAATTTTGCACAGAACTTAAGCCCGTCCATTACAGGCATTAACAAATCACTTACAATCAGATCAGGCATTTCCTGAGAGGCAATATCCAAAGCTTCTTTACCATTGCTGGCTTCGAGAATGTTGTAATGTACTTTTAAATTATCTCGTAAATAAAACCGGAAATCTTCATTATCCTCAACCAGAAGTATGGTAAAATGAGTGGGGTGTGCCATTGTTGTTTCAGCACTTTCAGCCGTATTCTCTATTGGTTCAGCTTTTGTTTCTTTTTCAAAATCATGAGACAATGGTTCAATCTTGTTTCTGTTAATGGGCAGAAAGACATTAAATCTGCTTCCTTTATCAACTTCGCTGTCTAACGTAATTACTCCTCCATGAAGTTTAACGAACTCCTGTGTTAATGCCAGCCCGATACCGCTTCCCTTATTAAGCATTCCAACCGGCTGGTCGTCCTGGAAAAAGCGTTCGAATATTTTATGGTGTTTATCTGGTGGTATGCCAATACCTGTATCAATAACTCTTATTAATAAAGTTTCTGGTTGTCCGTCGATAGGGCTGTCAGGTGATCCGGAGGGAAGCAACTCGGTAACAATAGAGATCGATTCGCTTTCGTGGGTAAATTTAAACGCGTTCGAAAGAAGGTTAAACAATATTTTCTCAAGTTTATCCTGATCAAAACGCATGAAAAGCTCGTTGGTAAAAGGTTTATTGGTGAATATTATTTTTTTGGATTCTGCTAGGTCAGCGAAAGAAAGAAAGATTTCATCGATAAATTTGATGATATCTCCATAATCCATGTTTATCGAAATTCGCTGTTCTTCCATTTTTCTGAAGTCGAGCAATTGGTTAACCAGGTATAACAGTCGTTTTGCGTTTTGAAAAATCAGCTTGAGTGTTGGTATATTTTCATTGTTTTCGCTTTTCTGAATAATTCGCTCAAGCGGTGTCATAATTAGTGTGAGGGGAGTGCGGAATTCATGACTGACATTGGTAAAGAACCTTGTTTTAAGTGTATTTAGTTCTTGCTGCCTGTGTGTTTCCAGAATAGCTTGTTCCCGTTGGAATTTCAATCGTTCTTTTTCGATTAAAAATTGCCGGAATAGTAATAAGATTAATACAAGGAAGATAAAATAAAAGACAATTGCAACCTTAGTGCGCCATAGGGGCGGTTTTACTATTATTAACAACCGGGCTTCGTTTGTTGCCGGATCAATTTCTCCCTGAACAGCTTGTACCTTGAACACATATTCACCCGGATCGAGGTTTGTATAAGTTACCTTCCGGTCTTTAAAGTCAGTAACAGACCATTTGTTGTTAAATCCTTCGAGTTTATATCGATAGGTCATTTTTTCCGCATCGAGATAAGCCAGTGCAGCAAATTCAATGGAAAAAACATTTTCATTATACCTCAGTACAATTTTTTCAACGTCAGAGATGGTATTTTCAATAATATTTCTTCTCGATTTAATTGTGCCACCTACGTTCAATGGTTCACCCATGAGTTCAAAACTAACAGGAATATGGGAGGATTGTAATCTAAATGTCCCACTTCTTTTGGCCTGAAAAGATTAAATCCGTTAGGGCCACCAAAGATTATTTCTCCTTCAGATGTCTCTAATACTGAACGCTCATTGAAATCTCTTCCCTGTAACCCATCTTTCTCATCGTAATTAATGATAGAATATGAAACAATATTATTAAGTGAGTCTGTTTTAACTGTTAACTTTGAAAGTCCTTTTGGAGTTGATGCCCATATACTACCGTCATCACCTTCAATAATTGCTTGTATGGAATTATCGGGTAAGCCGTTTACCATTCTGAAATTGAAAAAAGAATTATTTTTACTATTGTAAACATTAATACCATCTCTGGTACCAACCCACATCATTCCCTTCTTGTCGCGATAAATGTAACTAATGAGATTGCTGCTCAGGCTTTGTATATCTTTTTCGGAATGGGTAAATTGTTTTATTTTCCGGGTTTTCAAATCCATTACAAAAACGCCTATGTTCGTTCCTAGCCAAAGGTTCTTGTCCGAATCTTCATCAATAGTTACAATAAAATCGGTAGGAATCAAATCCGGATTGGTTCCACGGTAATGATAAAAAACTTCATTTTCCCTATCGAACAATTCGAGCCCGCCGCCAAGGGTGCCTATCCATAAGTTTCCGCGGGTATCTTCATATATTTCCCAAATCCGGTTGTCTGAAATACTTTTAAGGTCATTCGGATTATGAATATATTGCTTGAAATGTTTACCATCGTATCGGATAAGTCCTCCGTAATATGTTCCCAGCCATATAATGTTATTGGAATCTTTAAAGATTGAAACAATAATTTCGCTCCCGGTTCCTTTTATAGCAGGAAGATTGTATTTTATCGGGGAGAACCTGTTTAATTTTCTGTTGAATAGTACTAATCCTCCTCCATTTGTTCCAATTAGTATATTTTTATCCTTGTCTTCGCAAAAACAATTTATATCGTTAAAACAAAGGCTGGCCGGATTGGAAGGTATATTGGTATAATGCTGGAATTTATATAATTTCTCATGGTAGTAATTTAACCCCGTTTTGTATGTTCCTGCCCATATTATTCCCTGGTTATCTTTATATAAACAGGTAATACTGTTTTGACTAATACTTCGGTTGTTTTCTCTATCGTGAGTTACATAGATGACTTTGTGCTGTTCTGTATCAATAATGTTAATGCCTCCATGATCTGTTCCAATCCAGATATGGCCATAGGAATCTTCAACAACACTGCTAACCAAATCGGAATTAAGCTTATAGTCTTTACTCTGTATGTTAAAAAACAAAATCGTTCCTGTTTTGGGTTCAAATTTGGCTATACCCAGTGCCGTGCCATTTGAGTACATCCAGATTTGGTCTTTGCTGTCGATATAAATTCTAAAAAAATAATCGAGTGGCCCGAGCTTCTTGTTAAGTGTAGTTCGAAAAACAATTCTATTATTGACTGGTTCCATTTTTTCCAGTGTCCCGTCACGATGAATGAGCCAATAATATTGGTCTTTGTCTTGTTTGATATCTGTAACCGGACTTTTTCCAATGGATGAACTATCTGTGGCTATATGGAGAAACTGTTTATACGATTTGTTTTTATAATTGTATTTAACAACTCCATCCTTTTCAGTCAGAAACCAGGAGTTTTCTTTGTCGTTGAAATAAACTGCTACTATTTCGGTTAGATTTATCTGCGATGTGCCAAACGTGTAAGTATGATAACGGATAAACTTTTCATATTTTGCATCATAAATACAGAAACCTTTGCTTTGGGTATGTGCCCAGATTCGGCCTTCCTTATCTTCGTACAAAGCATCAATTATATTTTCAGTCAGTGAAGTTGTATCGAAAGGTTCGCGTTTATATGTTTTAAAGCTATAGGCATCGAACCGGTTAAGTCCCGACTGAGTGCCCATCCAGATAAATCCTTTACTATCTTTAAGTACGCATTTTACCTGGTTATCGCAAAGCCCGCTTTCAACAGTAAGATGTGCAAAACGAAAATCATCTGGTTGAGTATACGCGTTTCCATAAATCAACCAGATAAAAAATAATGTAACTCCTATTTTAAATTTTGTTGGCATCAGGAGCAACATTTCTGTACAAAAGGCAGAATTGTCATACCTATTTCTTTGGTACTATCTTAATCATAATAACATCATGAGCAGGTATAATCGTTTTAAAAGTTTCGTCAGTGGTTCCAAGGGCTTTTTTTGCCCATAAATCACGAATGGTATATGTTTGCTTGTTGAATTCAGCTTTTTTATGGAAAAAGTCATCATAAATGTTATTTTCCTTCCAGTTCAGCTCAGCAGGGTTTGGTTTATCGGCCCTGTTGAGAAAACAAAATGCCCATTCGTCGTTGCTTAAAGGCTTGGCCCAGATTTCAACATCGCCATAATCGAACATTTTAAATCCCTGAATTCCTAATTTATCCTGGTCAACAGCAATTACTTCGGTGTTGGTTAGTATCTCTTTCGTCTCCTTGCTCATAGTACGAATATCATTACCTGCAATTAAAGGTGCAGCAATCATGCACCACATGGAGAAGTGAGCCCTGCTTTCGGAAACTGTCAATGCATTTCCGACTTCCATCATATCAGGGTCGTTCCAATGACCGGGTCCGGCATACTGGCGCAGGTCTTTTTGCATATCAAGAACTTTCATTATGCCATTTGAAGTCCAGATACCATGTCCCAGTTCGCAGTCCCAGCAATCAACTATATCACCGGCAGTTCTCCATAAATGTCCGACTTCAGCACCCCATGTCCATGGTTTATAGGTTCCCCACTCACATATGCTCAAAACTATTGGTCTTTCGGTTGAGTATATAGCATCGCGCATGCTTATATATGCTTCCTTGGCATTTAATTCTCCTGTATTGCACCAGTCGTATTTTAAATAATCGATACCCCAGCTTGCGTATGTAATAGCGTCCTGATACTCGTGTCCCCTGCTGCCCGGATGGCCACCACAGGTTTGAGTTCCGGCGTCGGAGTATATGCCAAGTTTTAATCCTTTTGAATGTACGTAATCTGCGAGAGCTTTCATTCCGGAAGGAAACCGTTCATGGTTTTCATGTATAAAACCTAAACTATCTCTTTCCCCATGCCAGCAATCGTCGATATTTAAATATATATAGCCAGCATCTCTCATACCACTTGATACCATAGCATCGGCTATTTCCTTAATAAGCTTTTCGCTCACATCGCATGCAAATTTATTCCAGCTATTCCAGCCCATAGGAGGGGTGAGTGCCAAATCATTGAATTTTTGGGCTGAACAAAAGGACGGTACTATTAGTATTTGAATCAGGATAATTGCATTGAGTAGTATCGATTTTTTCATGTTTGTTTATGTTTTGTATCAAATATAAGTTTTTTTTAAGAACTAAAATGTTTATTGAATTTAGAAAGATGAAAACCATGCCAGAGGAAAAACCAGCGAGGCTTGCCAGTTGATGGCTATTTCATTCGTTCTGAAATTACGCCATTCATCTTTCCAATCGGTTGGGGTATGGCCACCTCCAACCAGGTAACCTGGCCATGGCTCTGTTATATTGTCTCCGCCGGAACGCCTGTCGTGAGGTTCCATTGGCGACTTGTGACCAAGGCCTGTAACATATGATCTGCCATAATAATTCCTTCCGAAAATATGATCCAATATGTTTATTGCAGTCTGGCGGTATTCTTTTTTGTTTTCAATGGTATTCGCCATGTACAATGTTAAAGACTGGCGGGCAACCGTACCATTGCATCCCCAGAAATATTTATCGAAGGGTCTTGCATAAATATCTTTTTTCGAAAAGTTGACCAACGTGTCTGCTACCCCGATTATTTCTTTTTTAATAGATTGCACCAAATCTAGGTTCTTCCCTTTTTTTTCAGAGATTAAATAGGTGAGAACGCCCAGATTTTTTACATTGCCCCAGTCCCATGATAAATCATATTTACTTTCAGAATTAGCTAATCTTGTTTCAAAATCAGTCAGAAAGGTAGCATCACCTGTTGTTTCCCAAAGTTCAGCAGCCATCCATAACCTACCATCTTTATCAGATAAATTATAAGCACCGGTCTTTAACTCAGGTTGCTGCCACTCCTTAAATTCCGGATTAAGCTGAAGGAATTTGTAGCTTTTTAGAGCAGCTTCAAGACATTTTGCTGCATATTGTTTATCGTAAGGCTCAAAATACCTTGCAGCAAGAGCCATTACGGCAGAAAACTGAGCTGTTGCATCTGAACTCCAATCGGAAAAATACCTTTTCACTGTGTCATCTTCGGGTAAGATAAAACCTTCGAAACTTGCACGTGTAAGCTTGTGGCAAACCCTACCTGAATTATCAGGATATTGCATTTTCAAAAGCCAGTCGGTTTCCCATTTAATTTCTTTTAAAAAGTCAGGCATGCTGCTATCTGATTCAGGAATATCAAGGTTACATTTCTCCAGTTTATCACTAAAATGTTTCCAGGTCATAAACAGTAAACCTATAGTAATACCTGCATTTACAGTATATTTACCATAGTCGCCTGCATCGTGCCATCCGCCAACCCCATCGCGCTGTGTGTTGCCAAACCCGGTGTAGTCCATCCATCCATCGTTCATATGACATGTCTGATGTTCAAAAACCACACCCTGATGTGCCCCTTTTACCTCTGTGCCACATCGCAGAAGATAGAATCCACGCATGGTGGTATAGTAGGCAAAATCGAATACTTCATAATCAATTTTAAATTCTGGAGATTTACCTATTCCCGGGACTTCCAGGTAATACATTCCGGGTTTGGTTAATAAAGAAAAATCGGCTATGCATGCATTTTGATTGTATTCCTCATGAAATCCTGATTCTTCGGGTTTTCCCGAAAAGACAACCGAATTGTCACCAGCCGATTTTACAACAAATTCATGATAAGTACCGATTATTGTTGCTTTTTTGTCGGACGTTGGCAAATAACCAAGCGAATTGAGCCTTATAAGCGAATCAGATTGAGCAAACGAATTCATCATAATCATCCCGAACAATAGTGAGGATAATTTTACCTTCATAATCGTATGTGTCAAAAAAGACGAGATTTAGTTCATTTTAAAAGTTGAAGCAAACCCGCCTTCTGCTTTCAGAATGAGTTTTACGGGCTGTGAAGGATCCGGGTAATTTGTTTTTATATCAAATGTCCGGTTTGTTTCACCATCAGCAATAAATACGGTCTCTTTTGGGTTTTTTATAAAACTAAGGTCGATTGTAATTTCTCTGTTCGATTTTTCACCGTTTATTCCGGCAACATACCATGTATTGGCTTTTCTACGTGCAATTACAATATATTTGCCAGGGTATCCGTCAACAAATTTTATTTCATCCCATGCAACAGGTACGTCTTTCATATATTGCTTAACTTCTGCGGGAACTTTAGCCATTCCTTCGGGAACTTCACCAAAATGCTGTATTCCGGAAACAAATATTACCGACAGGGCCAGTTCAAATGCACTGGAAGTTTTACGCTGAATAAATGGTATCTCAATCAGACTTACAGGGGTAAAGTCCATTGGGTCGAAAAGGTTCCGGGTAAAGGGTATAACTGCACAATGTGTTGGTTCTTTATCCGCATTTTCCTGGACAAAAGTTATAAATTCAAGTCCTTTTATTGATTCCATTGTAACAAGGTTAGGATAGGTTCTTTGCCAGCTTCTGGGTAAAGTACATCCATGAAAATTAACCAGGAGCTGATAACGGGCAGCATCTTCAAGAATATCCAGGTAATAAGCCATCACCGATTGACCATCACCACCAAAGAAATCGACTTTTATTCCTGAAACTCCTATTTCTTTTAAAATTGCAAATTCTTTATCACGTAGGTCTTTAGAAATCATCTTGTCTCTTGGGGTATATGGAGTAGTATTCCAGGAACCACTTGAATTATACCATACATTCACATGAACGTTTTTTGTTTTAGCATAGGCACAAAGCTCTTTTACTTTATCATAGCCAATTTTCCTGTCCCAGTCAGCATCGATAAGGCAATACTCCCAACTCATATCCGACGCGTAATCGATAAAACGTTTTTGTACATTGTAAACCGTTGAATCATCTTTATACAAAACCCAACTCCACGAAGATCTTCCTGGTTTAATGTATGAGAGGTCGGTGTAAGTTGTTGGCTTTGCCAAGTCGGTGCTTAAAGTCGATTCGACAATGGTTGCCAGGTTTTTACCAACTGTAATTACTCTCCATGGAGTTTCCCAGGGCAAAGTAGAT
>JAHEEB010000593.1 GCA_024640925.1 Bacteroidota bacterium
CCATTTTTGTCTGAAAGGATTAAAAGGATTAAAAGATTCCACACGACCACCAGCGGCAGTAATAGCCTTAAGCAGCGTCGTATCGAGACCTGCTGATCCGAATGCATCATATAATAATTTAACCTCAATTCCGGCTTTTGCCATATCTGCAAGTAATTGAAGAAAATGCTTCCCGGTTTCATCTTTCCGTATAATATAGTATTCAGCCCAAATGCTTTTTTTTGCAGCGATTACAGAACTTTCAATGGATTTAAATGCTGTATTGGTATCAGAAAGGATTTCAACATAATTGTTTGATGTTGAATCCATACCAGATATGGTTGATGCCAGGGTTAACAAAGAATCCTTCTTTGTGTAAGCAAAATCAGATAAAACTCCGCCAACTTCGGTTCTTACTTTCTTTCGCGACTGCCTCTTAAGTTTTTTTATACGTTTAACAGGTTGATGGGTAATTACAAAGAAAAAGAATACACCTAACCCAGGAAATGCCAATATAGCGAATATCCAGGCGAGCGATCGCTCTACACCTTGTCCCCTCATAATCACATAAATAATAGCAACTAAATCTGCAAGGACAAAAATGAGAAATAATACTGTTTTATCTGATAAAAACCCAATCATATATTTTTACCACTTAATAATACGAAATTACACCTTATCGTGCAATAAATTGTATGCGGTTAAAAACATTTGCAGAGTTACGCAGGTTGGAAATCAGAACAATTTTACTACAAATTCTTATTTTGAAAACAATGAATCGACAAATTCTGTCCTGTCAAACACTTGCAAATCCTCAATTTTTTCGCCTACTCCAATGTATTTTACAGGTATTTTAAACTGATCGGAAATGCCAATAACAACACCACCTTTAGCCGTTCCATCCAGTTTAGTAATTGCCAGGGCTGTTACCTGTGTAGCTGCAGTAAATTGTTTAGCCTGTTCGAAGGCATTCTGACCTGTTGAACCATCTAACACAAGCAAAACCTCATGTGGAGCTCCGGGAATTACCTTCTCCATCACTTTTTTAATTTTCGATAACTCATTCATCAGGTTGATTTTATTATGCAATCTACCAGCGGTGTCAATAATGACAACATCGCTCTTATTCGATTTAGCAGAACTAAGAGTATCGTATGCTACGCTGGCTGGATCTGAACCCATCTGTTGTTTTATCATTGGTACATCAACCCGTTTTGCCCAAACCTCCAATTGATCGATAGCCGCAGCACGAAACGTATCGGCAGCGCCAAGCGTAACAGATTTGCCAGCCATTTTATACTGGTATGCAAGCTTACCAATAGAGGTGGTTTTCCCAACACCATTAACTCCAACCACCATAATAACATGTGGTTTAACTTCAAATTCCTGTGAAAAGCTGGAAATATCACCACTGTTGTTTTCCGACAAGAGTGCTGCGATTTCCTCTTTTAGAATTACATTTAATTCGTTAATATTCAAATATTTATCGCGCGAAACCCTTTTTTCAATACGTTCGATTATTCTCAATGTTGTTTCAACTCCCACATCAGAAGTAACCAGGACTTCTTCAAGCTTGTCCAGAACTTCATCATCGACTTTAGATTTGCCAACTACAGCACGAGACAACTTAGTAAAAACACTTTCTTTTGTTTTCTCTAAACCTTTATCGAGACTTTCTTTTTTTTCACGTGAAAAAAGGGAAAACTTTGCCATATTATTTAATAATTAAGGACTTTGGTGGATACCAGTAGAAATAAACAGAAGATTATCAAAAGCCCCTTTTTATAACGTTTTGGGCTTTGCAATCCAGTTTTTGACAGCTTCTTGTTTCTGCGATTTGAATTTGTCGATAGATATTTTTTAATGACAAATCTGTGTTAAAATAAAAAAGCCTTCTTACTCAAAAGAAAGCTTCTATATTCTATTAGCATTAGAGATAATGCTATTCTTAGTCAGCAAAAAAACTTTTTAAATTGTCGACATGCACAATTTCTTCCTGGAAGGCATATGCTCCTGTCTTGTCTGATTTCACCATTTTAATACATTTGGTGTAAACCCTACCCTCTTTCTTTTGCAACGATGCAACTACTTTCTTTGCCATAGTATACTATTTTATTTCGCGATGAAGCGTCATTTTCTTTAATATCTTATTGTATTTTTTTAACTCCATACGATCGGGAGTATTTTTCCTGTTCTTGGTAGTAATATACCTTGAAGTTCCAGGCATGCCTGATTCTTTATGTTCAGTGCATTCAAGTATAACCTGTACTCTGTTTCCTTTCTTAGCCATTGCTCACCTGATTTTTTAATTAATACGATTTGATGTAGCCATTCTTTTTGGCAGCTTCCAGGGCACTTTTCAGCCCTTTTTTAGTGATAGTGCGAATACCATTAGCAGATACGCGCAGTTTCACAAAACGATTTTCTTCTTGTAAAAAGAAAGATTTATCAAAAAGATTTGGGGCAAAAGTTCTTTTTGTCCTGCGTTTTGAATGCGACACATTGTTGCCGACCATTATCTTCTTTCCTGTTATCTGACAGATACGTGACATTATTTACTTGTTTTTTAATGTTTTTCTTAAAACGAAACGCAAAGAACGGCATTTAGTTTTAATTTATCAAACTTTTTCAACAGTTTTTTCAACAATTTTAAGAATCGATAATCTTAAAAGATTTAGTGCTGCTAAAGAACTTCTGGTAATATTTCTTCCCCGATGGTTTCCAACATTTATTTTTATAGCCGATGTGTTTGTTGGTGAGGCAATTGCAATCCAAACTGTTCCAACTGGTTTTTCTGGTGAACCACCTGTTGGACCAGCAACCCCCGATGTTGCTATTGCAAAATCTGTGTTCAGTAACTTTTTTACTCTATCGGCCATTTGTGTCACCACCTGTTCACTAACAGCTCCAAATTTATCTAAATCATCCTTATTTACTCCAAGGATATTCATTTTAACTTCGTTTGAATAGGCAACAATACTTCCTTTGAAATACTCCGATGCACCTGAAACACTTGTAATCAGATTTGCAATATTTCCACCGGTGCAACTTTCGGCTGTTGAAAGAGTAAAATTGTTGTTTTTTAGTAAAACACCAACTACTGATTCCAGGGTATCATCATTATATCCAAATAAATTTTCACCAAGATTGTTTTCTAATTGCTTACTATATGATTCAAATTCATTGCGAATAAATTCCAATTTATCACCTTGTACACCCAATCGTAATTTAACTATTGCTGGAGAGGGTAAATATGCTAAAGAAAAATTCGAGGGTAAATTCTTTTCAAAGGAAATTAATCTTTCTGCTAAAACCGATTCTGCAATTCCGGTAGTTAAAAAAGTTTTATTCAGTATAACCGGTATTTCAAAATGTTCTTTAATCCAGGGAATTACTCCATTTTGTATCATCGCTATCATTTCAAAAGGCACGCCCGGCAATGAAACTACAACTTTACCTTCACTAGTTTGAAAAAGCATTCCGGGAGCAGTTCCATTTAAATTGTTTATAACATGACAGTTATCAGGAACGTCAGCCTGCGAACGGTTTAATTCTATAATTGAATTGCCCCTATGCGCAAAAAAATTTTCAACATCCTTCTCTACTTCTTTGTTCCGTATAAGTTTACTGTTAAAGAATTTTGCCAGGGTATTTTTTGTGATATCATCGTTTGTAGGTCCCAATCCGCCAGTAATTATTACTAATTGCACATGTTCCAGTGATTCCTTTAAAGCCACCCTTATTGACTCTTCTTTATCTGATACGGATAAAATCTGCCTGATTCTTATTCCGGTTTTATTAAATTCCGAAGCAATAAATGCAGAATTTGTATCAACTATCTGTCCTATAAGTATTTCATCGCCAATGGTAATAATATCTGCTTGCATTTTATATTATAGTTATTTTTTCACTGGCATTGAATCGATATACAATTTTCTTATTTTCTTAAGGCTCTTATGCGCTGTAA
>JAHEEB010000594.1 GCA_024640925.1 Bacteroidota bacterium
GGAATAAAAGAGAAAAGGGAGCATGTAGGAAGGAGTATTACCGGAAATTTTTGCCTGATAGCCAAGACGGTAAACAAATGATAACTGATCGTCTATTAGGGTAAAATACTGTCTGTGAGTCAATGATAATCGGGCAAATGAAAAATCTTTATTGCCCAGAAAACCTGGCGCCCAGATGATTAAAGCCTCGCTCCATATACCACTCATTGGATTTGGCTCATTATCACGTGTATCGTAAGCTATACCGAACTTTAGAAGATTGTTGCTACCGCCATCAGATTCTTTTGCAGGTATAACACCCCAGTCGATGTAATCTCCGAACAATCCCCCTCCTATTGCAGGCAATTTATCATTTTCGGCTTTACCTTCGTTTAACTTTTCGATATCTATTGTATCGAGCTTAATATCGTATCTGGAAAACCCAGCAATCCATTTAACACCATCATGTAAAAGTCTGCCCTGAAAATCAGCCCTCAAACGGAGCATTTTGCGGTCTTGTCTGTAATACATCCGCGATTTATAGATTGAATCGGTAAGCTCATCGTTCTCGAAATCGTGATTATATAAAGCCTTATACCCGTTAAAGCCATAAAAATCGAGTCCTCTCTCGGTAAGATAGCTAGCTTCACCAGAGACCCTGACTTTTGGAATCAGGTATTTTGAATCGTATGTTATCTGGTTTATTCCGCTGCCTTTAGTTGTTCTTGACCATTCAAGGTAGATGGAGTGTCTGTATTTCGGATAAATTGTTCCATCGCCATAATCATAAAAATTAACCAGTCCACCGTACTTAAAACCAATATCGCTATCGTATGCTATAACAGGAACGGCACCAAAACTCCAACCCGATTTTGTCTTTTCCTTTTTAAGTGTGTCTTGTTGTGAGAACAGGTTTTCTCCCTGCAGTATAAAAATGATTGAAAATGCAATAAACAAATTGTTTTTCATTTCTTGAAAGCTTTAAGGCGAAAAGATACTTTGGATTATTCAATTATGCAAACTGTGCAAATGCATAATTTGAAATGGGGCTAATGGTTCACAAACTGTAAAAAAAACAATCAGGACTCTTTACTTTTCGGCAAAAAAACAGAAAACTGTGTGCCAACTTTTCTTTCACTTAAAACCTGTATCCTTCCATTGTTTTTTTCTACAAACATTTTACAGAGAATCAATCCTAATCCCGAGCCTGGTTCTCCGCCTGTACCACTTGTTGAAAGATGTTTGTCAATTTTAAAAAGGTTATTCAGATCATCCGGGTTTATTCCTATACCATCATCGGCAATAATAATTTCGACTTCCTTTTCTATTTCCCTTAATATAATGGATATATTTCCGCCCGGAAAAGTAAATTTTACTGCATTAGACAAAAGATTTCTCAAAATTGTACTAATCATATCCGGATCTACATATACTGACAGGGATTTAACGGGAGTATAATCCAACGCAATTTTTTTCTCTTTCATCGTTTCTTTGAAAAGCAAAAGAACTTCAAGAATCAAAGGATTCAGATGAATATTCTCAGGATGCAATTCTATCATATTATTTTGCGCCCTGGCCCAACTGAGCAAATTTTCCAGCAGATTGTAAGTAACCTTTGATGCATTTTCAATCGATTCGACATATTGCAATTTGCGGGTTTCATCAAGCTTTGTAAACCGTGCCTTCAAAATCTCAGCATAACCTTTAATTACATTGAACGGGTTTTTCAGGTCATGTGCTAATATGGAAAGGAAAACATCTTTCGACGTATTCAAACTTTTCAATGTTTCGTTTTTGGTTTTTAATTCTTCGGACTGTTCCATTATCTGCATTGCCTGTTCTTCAATCATTACCTGTCTCTCTTCCAGCATTCTATTGGCTTCCTTCAGGTTCTCATTCTGTTGGGCAACATATTGATTTCTTTCTTGTTGCCCGATAATAGCTTTTTCAAACATATCAACCAAATAATAGGTCAATCCCACATATGCTGAAAATATAACGATAATCAAAAAAAGACTTTGATGGATATAATTTGCTCCAATAACGAAATC
Organism: Bacteroidota bacterium; assembly: GCA_024640925.1. Taxonomy (GTDB): domain Bacteria; phylum Bacteroidota; class Bacteroidia; order Bacteroidales; family UBA10428; genus UBA10428. Next base: position 2,031 of record JAHEEB010000594.1, read on the forward strand.
GAATAAAATAATTGAAACCAGGTAAATAATTCCAATAATAATAGAATGAAGCTTATTCAAAGCAAAAGCCGTAAGAGACAATAACAAAATCACAAAAATGGAATCTCGTAAGAACATATATGCCCTTATAGGTTCGGCAGGATCAATTTCTGAAACAAATTTTCCAATAAAAATATTAGCCAGAATACTATAAATTAAAATACTGAAGCATATTTTATAGTTTAGCCAACGGACATAAAACAGAATGAGTATGACAAGAATTATAAAATCATTAGCAATATTCAGATATAAAAGATTTTTATTGTCAATTGCATATTCCTGGATGTCCAAAATATTACCAAAGAATGCTATATAACTTGTAATCTGAAAAACTATTCTTATGCCCTTTTCAAAAATACTATGTAAATCAAATAAACCTTTAGTCATTCCTAAGGATATTTAACCTTAAATTATTAAAAATTTCCATAAAACCCTACAAAAGTTGGATTTTACATATTATTATATTCGGGTAATTGTGGTTTGAACAGAAATACACCTTCATTGTTCCGCTTCAGGAAAAAATGTTGCATCCCATTAGAAATGAGCATATATGGCGCTAAGATCTTACTGTTATATGCAACAATTTGATCAATCACTTTCTGTGTAATTGCTACATCGGGGGCTTTGCACTCAACAAGCATTAATGGACTTCTGTCTTTCGAATAAACAAGCACATCATATCGGCGTTTAAGCATATTAACTTTTAATCCAGCTTCTGAAGATATTAATCCAGCAGGAAATCCTTTTTCATGAATTAAATATTGTATAATGTTCTGCCTGACCCATTCTTCGGGAGTAAGCACAAGATATTTCTTTCGAGGATGAAAACCGTGTTATCTTCTTCTTTCAAACGAAACTTATATTCAGGCAGATTCAGTATTTGCATTCTGTTAATTTAATCCAAATTTGTCATTAGAAAATATCCAACGACGAATAGAACCGGAAAAATAGTAATCTTTTTTCTATTTTAGCAGGCATAAAATTTACCAATGACTTTTGATTCGATACTAGCTGATTTAAAAGCAAAAAAATATTCGCCAATATACTTTCTTATGGGCGATGAATCTTATTTTATTGATCGGATTACAGATTATATCGCTCAAAATGTATTAACTGAGACCGAAAAAGCTTTTAACCAGATGGTTTTATATGGTAAAGATGTGGAAATCGGTGAAGTTATCGACTCTGCTAAGCGTTTTCCGATGATGGCACCCAATCAGGTTATTATTGTTAGAGAAGCTCAAAATATCCGAAACATTGATGATTTGATTTACTATGTGCGTAGCCCTCTAAAATCGACCATACTTGTAATTAACTACAAGTACAAGACTCTGGATAAAAGAAAAAAGCTTTATACTGAACTTTCGCAACATGCTATCCTTTTCGAGTCGAAGAAACTATACGAGGATAAAATTCCTGATTGGATTACCAAATACCTGAAGTCCAAAGGACTCGAAATACAACCTACTGCCGCTCTGATGATTACCGAATTTTTAGGTAACGACTTATGCAAGGTAGCCAACGAACTTGACAAATTAATTCTCACTCTTCCAAAGGGCGAAAACCTGGTTACACCCAACCATATTGAAGAAAACATTGGAATAAGTAAGGAATACAACAACATTGAGCTCCAAAATGCTCTTGTAAAAGGCGATCATCTTAAGGCTTTCAGAATAGCAAATCATTTTGCTCATGACCAGAAAAACAATCCGTTTGTGGTTACGATTGGGGTTTTATATAGCTTCTTTAATAAAGTTTTGGTTTATTATTTTCTGCCTGACAAGTCGAAACAATCTGTAGCAGCAGCTTTGAAAATCAACCCGTTTTTCGTTTCCGACTATCAGCAGGCAGCAAAGAAGTTTCCTCCAAAAAA
>JAHEEB010000595.1 GCA_024640925.1 Bacteroidota bacterium
TTTATGAACCTGTCATTTTTTTTGTTTGAAATTGTATATATAGAATTTTATTTAAAATCATTCTAAATTATTTCCGGACTTGTTTCAAAAAAATTTTCTCCATAAGTTTATTATATAAATATCCGAAAATGAAGCTGACCTTATTGCAAAGCTCTATGGATATTCGAAAGGAACATAATAAAATCAATTAATAATTTGAATTATGGGAAAAAGTTTAAAAGGTTCAAAGACTGAGCAAAACCTGCTTAAATCATTTGCCGGCGAATCGCAGGCACGTAATCGGTACGAGTTTTTTGCAAAAGTGGCAAAACAGGAAGGATATGAGCAGATAGCTGCTATATTCCAGGAAACAGCAAACCAGGAAAAGGAACATGCAAAAAGGTTCTTCAAGTTTCTTGAAGGAGGGATGGTTGAAATAACAGCCAGCTATCCTGCCGGTAAGATCGGAACCACAAAAGAAAATCTGAAGGCTGCTGCCGAAGGTGAACACGAGGAATGGTCGGATTTATATCCCCAATTTGCTGAAATAGCCAAAGAAGAAGGCTTTACTGACGTTGCAGTAGCGTTTAAATCGATTGCCAAAGTAGAGGCAGAGCATGAAAAACGCTATCTGAAGCTATTGCAGAACATTTCAGAAGATAAAGTCTTTATGAAATCGGGCAAAGTCTGGTGGAAATGCCTCAACTGTGGTTATGTTTATGAATCGGAAAAAGCCCTTGAAAACTGTCCCGCATGTTTGCACCCCAAAGCATACATGGCATTAAAGGAAGAAAATTATTGAGATTATATCACATACTTATTATACCCTACGGACATTCTTCGTAGGGTTTTATATTATTCAGTACCTTGATATTCAGACTAACCAGAATAATTGGACAATGATTTCGAAAGTCGATTCTGAATTCTTTTTCTTAAGCTCTCAGGGGCCAGAACTTTCATATTCTCTCCAAAACCCATAATTTCTCTTTCCAGTTCAAAATTGGGAATTACCTTAATAACAATCTCAATACCATTTTCATCCTCGTTTATAAGTTGTTGCGAAGAGTGTAAGGGTTTTGTTAGAATATAAGGAGCATTGGTCTTGTCGACAAACAGGTGAATATTCACCGGACGATTGCTGTTAACCGTAACGCCGATACTATTTTTATAATATTCATTGATATCAAAATGCTCATCGTAAAAATAATTGACTTGTTTGGCAATATTGATTTGTCCGATTCGATCCAGGGCAAGTGTTAGTATAGGCTGATCCTTGCTTTTGCGTCCAAGTACAAACCATCGGTTTCTGTATTCCTTTAAAATATACGGATGAAATAGGATTTTACCCGAATGTTTTGCTTTAAAAGACTGGTATTCGATTTCCAGTACTTGTCGCTGCAGAATAGCTCTGTAAATGGGTTCAAGAAGATCAAGACCTTTTAAATTTTCATTTTTTTCCATGTCAATTAAAGGTCTAGTTTGTGTTTTTTCTGAATTAATGGTATCTTCCAGTTTCTGGATCATTAGTTCGAGTTCCTTAAAATGGGAAAAGCTCTTAAACTGTTTCAACAGTTCAACAATTTCCGATAATTTCTGTAAATCTTTGTCTGCGAGCGGAATGTTGGTTATTGAATATTCCGGATCTTCATAAGTATAATACTTCCTTTCAACAACTTTAATAGGTGCATTGTATCCAAGCTTATCGCTACGCATAATTTGGATATCGGCCTGAATGGTTCTCGTTCCTATAGGCCTTGTTATTCCTTCGTATTCATATAAAGCATCGGAGCAAGCTTTTATAAGATCTTCCAACGTCCACCGACGATATCGGTTTTGAAGACATTTATCTATTGTCTTATAACGGATTAAAGCATTTCTGTTTACAGGCATTTTTATAACAAAGGTATAAAACAATTCGATTTAATACGCAATAAATATGCGTAGTTAAGAAAATAAAATAAATAAAATTGAAAGAATTGTTTTGTATAATAAAAAAACCTTTTACATTTGCATCAGAATAAAAACAGAAAAAAAATGAAATGCTTTAGAATACATATTACACTAAACCCAGTTAGTCGGTCGTACGACGGATGGGTATTTTGTATCTCGGGCATACTTCATTGAAAGTTGAATACAGATTCATAATAAGAATAAAAATGAAGCCCGGATAATTTCGGGCTTTTTTTTTGGAGTGCGGCTACGGTGGATTAGCGCCGTACCATTTGAAACATAGGGTTCAGGTTTTACCACTCCCGAAAAGATAAATGTTGGATAAAAATAAAAATGTAAACCATGGAAATAATGGTTTTAGAAAGGTTGATTCAGCAGGCTGAGTCGGCTTTTGAGAGAAAAGAATATTTAGAAGGGATGCAATTGCTTGAAGAAGCATTAATTGCAGAACCAAACTATGGAAAAGCGCATAATCACATGGGTTGGCTTTATCTGTACCAGATACATGACATGGAAAAAGCTGAAAAACACTTGAATTATGCATTGAAATATTCGCCGAATTATAGCGCCCCTTATTTTCATATGGCAAAAGTATTGTTTGATTCGAGGCGGTTTGATGAATTGAAATCATTACTTGAAAAAGCTTCAGATGCTTCCGTTTCAATGTCGTTTATAAACAATGAATATGGCCGTATGTATGAAGTACATGGCAAAATGCGAAAAGCTGTTGAGTTTTATAAAAAAGCATTTCGCTGGAGCATGGATGAACAGGAGATGAATGTTTATAAGGACAACATCCGCAGGTGCCGTGATAAACGATGGATATTGTTTTTCTAAAGTACATGTCTAATCACTTGGTTGTCATCCCGGGCAGGAGTTGAAAAAGGATACTATTAACCCGGGATGACATTTTAACTGAGAGTGATAATCTGATTAAGAAAAAATTTCTGAAAATAATTTGAATTACGCATATAGAATGCGTAATAATGATAAATCTTTGTCAGGAATTTAATTTTAAATGTTCTTTGAATTATACAATTCGATGCTTGTGGCATTAAAGATACTCCTCTTTTATAAGAGGAAAAGACGGTAAACTACGGATGAGCATTGACCTGATGAAAGTCTCTGAATGGCTTCATAGTATAATCATACCATGTGTGGTTATATGCTTCATGTCAATTCGTGTATGCCACCAACTGTAGTTCTAATTTGAACGGCAGTCAGGTGTAGCGGGTTCGATTCCCCTCTCCATTAGTTGGAGTAGCTCAATTGGTAGAGCACTGGACTTTTAATCCAGCATGGACTGATAATCCATCACGCGAAGCTGACCACTTCTAAAACTGGTTGCCCAGAAAGCTCGATAAAGGAATCTGGTTTGATGTAAGAATAAAATCTCTGATTTAATTCTTATGAATAACAATCCGGAGCTGACTTTGTATGAATTAAAATTCGGACTGTTTGAATTTACCAGTTGGTTGTTCAGTATTTGTTGCGCGAAATAAAATGTTAGGTTATTGCTAACCCTGATTTATTGCAACAGTCAAAAATTAATTCTTCCGTCTTCAATGGATGGAGTTCTTTATCGGCTTTCTTTTTAAAATAGTATAAACCCTTAATACATTAATAGAATGAAAAGAGTTAGAGTTAATTCAGGAAAAGTTGCTCTGGTATTCAGAAAAGGTGAATTAAAAAGAATACTGGACAAAGGTTTGTATTGGATATTTCCTTCAGAAAAAGCAATCCAATACGATTTATCACAGGCTTTTATTGCTCCGGGGGACTTAAATGTTCTTTTGAGAAACAAGGACCTTGAAAATCATTTGTATGTAGTTGAAATAAAGGACTACGAAATTACTCTGGTATATGAAAAAGGAATATTCAAACGAGTTCTTACTTCTGGTACCTATGCATACTGGAAAGGTCTGATCGATTATTCTTTTGTAAAAGCTGATTTGAGTAAAATCGAAATCACTGAGAACATCGACAGGAATACTTTGCTTAGAC
>JAHEEB010000596.1 GCA_024640925.1 Bacteroidota bacterium
GATACGTTGAATGGCCTTGAATTAACTGCCCGTGTAAATAGCAAGTCCCCGGTGATAGGCGATAGTCTTCAAATAACAGTAGAAATTAAAAACATATCAGAAAATGCAATTGAATTGGTAAACAATTTTGAACCCTCTTATCACAATTTCAATCCAACTATATTTGATGTGAATGGCAATTACTGTAACGGCATATTGAAAAAACCTATTTCACTCAAGCCCGGTGAATCTTATACTTTGTCAGGAAAAATAGCAATAGACCAGTTTGAAACAACCCTGCAAATCAACTATTTTTCTACAAATGATCTTACTTGTTGCACCAATATGCCCTTTGAAATGTACTTGAAAGTAATAGGCGATCATTACGATATATCTGATTGCTGGCAGGGTGAGCTCAAAACAGAAATAAGTCTTATGGTTCGTGCCGGAAACTGGAGAGAAAAAATTTATCCTGAAGTAGACTTTGAAGAATGGCTTAGGAAAAAATCAGGGAAGAGTCAGCTCGATTGATTATTGATTTTACAAGGTTGTATTATATTTTGCTGATTAGTAATTAGTTAGTGCTAAAACGCTTATGTCCATAGTATACAATTTGCTCACAAAACGGTTAAAAACAAGTTAATTAAAATATACAAGATATTATTGGAGAGTTAAGGAGAAGATTGTAATTTGAAAACCGAAAACGATGGAGAACGCAATTGCCTGCTTCTCATATTCATGAATGAAGATTTCCAATTATAAATTCAAAAATACATGAAAATGAAAAAAAACATATTATTAGTTCTGTTGCTTTTTCATACAATTTATACTGTGAGCGTTCAGGTAGATTTTATCTGGGGTAAACAATTTGGAACGGATGGCGACGAAAGAACACGTAATTTATTGATAGATTCATTAAATAACGTTTATGTTTTCGGCAAAACAACGGGTAAAATTGGTAATGAGAATTTTGGCAAATTTGATGGTTTTGTTGTTAAAATTGATAGTGCAGCCAATACAATCTGGTCTATACAAGTTGGTTCAAAGGAGGATGATGATTTTTTTAATGCTGTTATTGATGGATTAGGAAATATTTACCTTACGGGTTACATTGGAGTCGATGCTAAAAACACATCCATACCAAATATGGATATTTTGGTTGTAAAGATAAATAGAAACGGAGAAATTATTTGGCAAAAGCAATATGGCACTGATAGTATTGATTTTGGAGGAAATATTGTTGTTTGTAACAATGGCGATATATATATTGTTGGATCTACAAAGGGTGTTATTGGCAAAACCTCCCAGGGAAAAACAGATTGCTTTCTTCTTCATTTGGATAAGGATGGAAATCAGTTAAATGTTTTGCAGTTTGGAACTTCAGCTGATGAACAGGGATATGGTATTACTCTGGGAGTAGATTCAAATATTTATGTATGTGGCACAACAGAAGGTAGTTTAGCAGGAAAAAATGCCGGCAAATCTGATATCTTCTGGGGAATATATTCCAAAGAGCTTAAACAGCAAAAAATGAAGCAGTTTGGAACTGAAAAATTTGATTGTGCTGTTGAAATAAAAACGGATAATAAAAGCAATGTGTACATTGCCGGTAGTACAGATTGGATATTGGTTCCAAAAGAAAAACTGAATGGCGATTGTTTCCTTCAAAAATGGAATGACAATGGAGGCATAAGCTGGACAGAACAATTTGGTACAAATAACTGGGATGGTATTAACGGTCTTGCTTTAATTCAGAATAAAGGAATTGTTGTAAGTGGTTGCATGGATAATCCTCATTGTAAATCATTTTGCAGAATGTACAACGAAGATGGCAAGCTCTTATGGAATAGGAACTTTATTGCCCAGGGAGGGCGTGGAACTTGTGGTAAAGCCGTTTGTGCCAATCCACAAGGATATATATTTCATACTGGTTATACAGGAGCAAATCTATTCTCCGATTTAAAAGGGATACACGATGTGTTTTTAATTAAGCTTAAGGCAGATCTGAAATAATTATAATGCAACCCATAACCAGAACAAACGATTACAAGGCTTTTGTGATTGTGCCTTTATTAATATTGAAATTTGAAAATAACTATGGTTCAATGTTTAAAATGATTAAATTGTCATAGAATTAAAAATCACAACAATGGATATTAAAACTAATTATATGAAATTCTTAACCAATTCTTATCAAAATCTTTTTATCCTCATTGGGATACAGATTGTTTTGTTAGGTTCTTGTAAACACGATTCACTTACATTCTCAAAAGCTAAAATGAAAGCGATTGTTGAAAGACAAAATGCACAATTGGGTAATTGTTTTGTTAATGGAAATGCAGATAAATTAGCTGAAATGTATTCTGATTCGGCAAAACTATCACCTAATGGATATCGTTTCATAATTGGACGGGATAGTATCAAGGTTTTTTGGCTTGAAGATTTTAAAACGTCGAAAGTATTGAAAATGGAAACTCAGGTAATGACTGTAGATGGGGATGAGAACTTTATTTATGAAACCGGATATGCTATTTCTGAGATACTTTACCAGGATTCTGTTTATCATGCCCGTGTTAAATATATAAACGTATGGCGCAAACAACCCAATGGGGAGTATAAACTAGATGTTGACTTCTGGAATAAGGATCAACAGTAGTTAAAAAATTTACTGAAGTAAGGGTAAGCATTTTACAAAAAATTTCAGACATATAATCAGTTGTTTGCCATAATTTTACTATGTGCAATTTATAGATTTTATAAACCACTCATTCTTCAAACCTTCTTTCTCAATTCATGTTTTGTATAGTATAATCCTTAAGATTTGATCCAGATTTCTAATGTTTAATGTTTAATCAGGATTTAACAAATAAATAAAATATTTACAAACAAAACTTGATCCATATTATTTATTTGATAACTTAATACCTGTATATATTATAGATAAAAAATATACAATCAATTGATAATTAGTGAAATATATTTATTTGTGTTTATAAATAGTTATTCATGTTTAATTATTCATCGTTTTAAAAATGCATTTAAAACGTTATCTACATTTAATTAATAGTTAGAATTAGTTCAAAAAACCTGATTATCAACCTTAAATAATTACATTATGAAAACATGAAAGAAAAAACACCCGGATGAGTTTGAAGCTACTCAAAAAACAAGCATCAAATCAAGTACTAAGTATTTCAATTAAAAAATTTATTTATGAAAAATTACATTTTTAGAATTATTACGTTAACAGCCCTTTTCAGTGTTGTTTTATTTAGTTGCCAAAAAGAAGAAGAAAGTGAACAAATTTTGCCATCTAATGAAAAATTGTTTATATCTGTTAATAAAACAGAAGATTTCAAACTGAATAAACAATCGTTTGTAACAAGCAAAAGTTCATTCACTGAAAAACAGGTGTTTCTTGATGGAGGTTTTGCAATGATTGCAGGACAATTTTTCCCAACAAAAATAGTAGGTGACCAAAGATGGATAACCTTTGATTATAAAGCATTTATTCAAAATCCAAGCTTTAATTGTGGTGGAACTATTCATCATTCATATGAGGCAGCTATATCACTAAATGGAAGTGCAACAACGATGAATTTTTATCCACCAGCCAATCTTGTTGAGAAAAGTACATGGCGCATTCCATCATGGAATGATTTAAACCACCTGCATCATATGGTTTATAGTGACGAGGCAAGTATAATTACAGGATTAAACCTACTGGCAACGGGAATGGTTAAATATGATGGAATAGACACTGTTCATCAAAATCCAACATATGGTATCTTTTGGTGTTCCGATTTTCTTGTTTCTGATCAGGGAACTGATACATGGCACTTGTTCGGAAGCATTTCGCCCGATTATGTCTATTTGTTCCAATACCAGTTATCCTATCCATATGCACCCATCCGCTTAGTTCAGGATGTTGAACCAATACAGTAATT
>JAHEEB010000067.1 GCA_024640925.1 Bacteroidota bacterium
TTGTTTTTCAATGATATGCAGCCTAACGTCCAATTCATCTTGTAATCAATGGCATAATCGGAATTGTTTGGAACGCCATGTATTCCAACCTCGCCACCAATACTTGCCGAAGCTGGAATTAATCCTTTTTGCTTTGCCTCATTATGCTTTTTCCACGAATCGCTGTTAGGATAGTCAAACCAGATAAATTTCGACCATTGACTATGGGGATATTTTGTTTTTACTTTAAAAGTACCTTCCGGAGTGCATTTATCACCTTGTCGAAGCTTATCATCGACCGGATTTGCACCAAAAACAACAGGATACTCTTTTAATACTTTAGAACCGGCTACAATACTTAATTTATAATCACTTTTATCAATATGTATTTCAATACTTCTTTTGTTTATATCCATAGAATCTAATACACGTTGAAGTGGAACGGAATAGTTTTTAAATTCCAGACTTTGTCCATAGCAAGTAGCAAAAAGAATTATCAACAAACCAACGATCACTTGTTTCTTCATGATCTGAGATTATTTATTAATCTTATGAATATTTGTTTCTAAAGATAGGAGATACAGTAATATGTATTGCTTATAAATTTTAATAATTCGAAAAATGAAGACATAAAAACGCTTCAAAACAAAAAACCCGAAGAATTCTTCGGGTTTTTGTGGTGCCACTCGGAATCGAACCAAGGACACACGGATTTTCAGTCCGTTGCTCTACCTACTGAGCTATGGCACCTCATTTATTTAGCGGTGCAAATGTAACCAAAAAATATTTTCTACCAAACACATGCCTGCTTTTTTTACCTGTCTCTGAAATTAATTTGTTAAACCAGGATTAAGCAATAGAAATATCGAAAATTTAAAATGCTTACAGCCTTCATGGCGTAACGGGTTAACCCCGATTTTAAAATCTCTAATATATTAACTGGGTTAAATGAACAAATTATAGTTTTATGCCAAAGCAATTTTGGTAATCGTTATTCTCTTGGAATTTATACTTTTGTACCATGAAAAATGAGGGGATAGAATTTCAAACCTGCACTCTGGAGAATGGAATAAGGTTAGTTCATAAACAAGTAGACTCACCGGTAGCACATTGTGGTATAATTATCAATACAGGTTCCAGAGATGAAGAAGAGAAGGAGCATGGCTTGACTCATCTGATTGAGCATTGTATATTTAAAGGCACTACCAAGCGTAAAGCTTTTCATATACTTAGCCGGATGGAAGATATAGGAGGTGAACTTAACGCTTACACAACCAAAGAAGAAACCTGTGTTCATACATCATTTTTTAACAACTATTATGCCCGGGCTTTTGAATTAATTAATGATTTGGTTTTTAACTCTGTCTTTCCGCCAAAAGAAATCCAAAAGGAGAAAGAAGTTGTTATAGACGAGATTAATTCATACAAAGATTCTCCGTTTGAACAGATCTTTGATGACTTTGATGAACAAATATTTATAAATCATCCTATTGCACGAAATATTCTGGGAACGGCTGAGAGTCTGAACAATATCGATCGGGATATGATTCTCGATTTTTATCATAAACGCTATTGTACCACTCAGATGGTAGTTTCTTCTGTTGGAAAGTTAAATTTTAATAAAGTTAAATGGTATTTTGAGAAATATTTCAGTCATATTCCCAAAAGAGAGCCCGATAGAATTCGAACAGTTTATGATAATTCGAACTACAAAAACTCTGAAATTACTATAAAAAAAGATACTTATCAGGCACATTGTATCCTTGGAGCTCCTGCATATAGTTATAACGATGAACGTCGGTTAATTCTTCATCTGCTGAATAATTATATCGGCGGACCCGGATTAAATTCAACGCTGAACCTGATCCTTCGGGAAAAAAGAGGCTATGCCTATAATGTTGAATCAAATTATACCTCTTATTCCGATACGGGAATAATAATTATCTACTTTGGAACAGATAAGAAAGACCTAAAGAAATGTATCTCTTTGACTCATAAAGAATTGATTAAATTGAGTACCAAGGCATTAGGAGCAAATCAACTTTCGAGAGCTAAGAAACAATTAACCGGCCAAATTGCAATTTCTGCCGAGAACAATGAAAATCAGATGCTTTCCATTGGTAAAAGCTTACTTGTATATGATAAAGTCGATGACCTGGGTACCATATGTAAGAAAATAGATGCTATTACCGCTAAACAAATAATGGAAGTTGCATCAGATATATTTGATCCCCAAAATCTTTCTACTTTAATATATCTTTAATTCATATGATATTTTCTCAGGCTATTGATAAATATATTACCGATCATTCAACATCCGAAGATCCTGAATTAGCTGAACTTAATCGGGAAACACATCTTAAGGTAATAAACCCCCGCATGCTTTCGGGACATTTGCAAGGTAAACTTCTTGAGATGATTAGTAAAATGATTAATCCATCTGCAATTCTTGAAATAGGAACGTATACCGGTTACTCTGCAATATGCCTGGCAAAAGGGTTAAAACCTCAAGGCCTCCTTCACACAATCGAAAAAAATGATGAGTTACTGTCATTACAAAAAAAATATTTTACGAAAGCCGGTGTAGAAGACAAAATAATTGTTCACCATGGTAATGCTCTGGAAGTTATTCCACAAATGAACCTGTTGTTTGATCTGGTCTTTATTGATGCTGCAAAAAAAGATTACTCCAAGTTTTATAACCTTGTGATCGATAAAACAAGGAATGGTGGAATTATTATTGCGGATAATGTACTTTGGGATGGTAAAGTAGTTAATTATCAGACGGATAATGATGAAGATACAGTGGCTATCAGGGAATTTAACAAACTTGTAAAAAATGATATGCGAACTGAGAACCTGATACTTCCCATGAGAGATGGTATTTCAGTAATCAGAAAACTTTAATTATAATCATTAAAAAAATAAACAGTAAATAATCAAACTATATATTATTTTCATTTGTTTGTTGTTATAAATAGATTCGCTTTGATTACTATGGGTACATATTCGATTAAAGATCTGGAACGCCTCTCGGGTATTAAAGCCCATACAATTCGTATCTGGGAGAAACGATACGGACTTATTGAACCCACACGAACAAATACAAACATTCGTACATATTGCGATGCTGAGCTGAAGAAAATTCTAAATATCTCTATACTAAACCGGAATGGGCTAAAAATATCAAAAATCGCAAAACTTTCATCCGGTGAGATATCAGGACTGGTTACCCGACTTACTGAGGATACAAAAGATGCCGATAGTCAATTAGAAAGTTTGTATATATCAATGATTGATCTGGATGAAAATTTATTTGAAAAAATCATTTCCAGGTCCGTTATTCAAATGGGATTTGAACAAATGGTAATACAAATCCTTATGCCATTTTTGCATCGGGTTGGTATTATGTGGCAAACTGGTACAATAAGTCCTGCTCAGGAACATTTTATTTCCAATCTTATCAGGCAGAAACTAATTGTTGCTATAGATAGTATTTTCTCAGCAGATAATGCCAATCCCAAAACCTTTATTCTTTTTCTTCCCGAACAAGAACTTCATGAACTCGGACTTTTATTTATTTATTATTTATTGAAAAAAAGAGGTCATAAGGTTATTTACCTGGGCGCCATGTTACCTTTTGATAGCCTGAGAGTAGTCGCTAAGCTAAAACCAGCTGATTACCTTGTTACTTCAGCTATTTCATCGTTTGATGAGGATGAGTTGAATGAATATTTTAAAGAAATCTCACAGGAATTTTCCGACAAAAAGATTATAGTTACTGGTCAACATTCAGAGTCTATTAAAGTTCAATCAAAAAATCTGCTTATACTGAGCCTTGTTGCATCGTTTGTCGATGAAATAAACAAACTATAATAACAAATCACGAATTTGTTATAAGAATAGATTGAACAATAAATCGAATACACCTTAATTGACTTAGCGAGGGTCTCCGGAATTTTAGTACTCAAAATATATTGAATACCAGTCTTTATTCAAATTGTTTCTTTCCCTAGTCTCGGATTCTAATAGAAACTATTATTGTTCCTCTTTCTATTTATTAATAGCGGCAATTTTCTTATTTGTATCGTCAATCCGCTGTTGAATATCAACCTTCACCGATGATATTTCGGCTTTAAGTTCTTTGCTTATTTTGTTCAAATCGGTGTCTAATCCTTCTTTTGCTTTAACCAGATTTTTTTCACATTGTTCTTTTACTCTCTTTGTTTTATCAGATAATATGTAGAAAATTACTATTAAAAGAATAAGGATGAGAATAAGGCAAATGTACTGGATGGCGTTGGAGGTTTTCAAGCTGCTATTCGTGTTTTCCAGGTCGGTTTTCAACATAGAAACCTGAGATTTACTTGCCATTAGGGTATCAGATAAAGCTTTTAGTTCTTTATTGATCTCATCTAAGCTCATTTGAACAGAGTCTTGAACACCTGAAGAGGTTTGAATGAATTGTTTTAACTGTACTTTCTGTTTATAAGTACTATTTTTTATGGCTGTTACCTGTTTTTGTAAGTTATCCATATCGTTGGACTGTGTCTGTGCTAACAACATGAAACATGAACTAACAAAAAGAATACTAATTACTAATTTTTTCATGGCAGTTATGATTTATAGGTTCATTGATAAGAAGGTATTAGAGAAAAAATAAAGTTTTATTTGGTATCCCTGAAAATAAAGTGGAAAGCCAAACAAGAACAAATTACAAAAAAATCTGATTAAAGTCAATAAGGAACTTCAGGGATTCGGTTGATATTTAGGGTTTTTTCGATATTTCATCTGATACACAAAGGCTGTCCAAAAAGGTATACGAGTGAATTGGCCACAAAGACCTTAGATTTTAATTAATTTAAAGACATTAATCATAGTGATACCTTTGTATCTTAGAGTCTTCGTGGCTATTTGTCAACTTTTTGGACCTGCCTCCTATTAATTTTCAGCTAAAAATCTAATCTATTTTTATTATTTGCATAATTGAAACAGGCCAATTATTTCCTCGCTGCAATATTTTTTGAAACAACTAGAGCAGATGCGCCAAGAATAACACTAACAATACCGATTAGTACATCAATAATATTACCACATTTAATACAGAAAAAATCAAATCTTGGGAGTACAATCATGATTCCACCAATAATGATGGTCCATACGGCTAGAATTAAAATAATTGTTTTTGGCATAATGATACGATTTTAGTTAGACAATATTGAAATTTAACCTCTATTCCATTTTTAATGGTTAAAAAGAGACTAATATGCTATTGTATTCGATTTATAGCTTTTCTGACAAGCCCGGTCTTCAATAACAATGTATACATTTCCTGCTTTAGCCTTTGGCAGAAACCAAATTTGTTCCATATCACTATTCACCCCTAAAGCACAAAAACCATAGATATATGAATTATCATCGGCATTAATGATATTAACCCATGTACGAGATGAATTTGGGTTTAGTCCACACGCAGGTAATTCAGGCGCTTGCCGGAACATATCGTTTGAATAAGCACTCCAGTTTTGAACAGGAATATAAATTCTTCCATCAGCATCTTTATGGTCGAATTTAATTATAGGCGCTGGAAAAGAATCGATGCATTCACCATATTCAACAATGTTCGATTTATAGGTTTTTTGGCATTTTCGGTCATTTATTATAATATAAACCTTCCCATTTCTTTCACTTGGCATAAACCATATATCCTTCAGCCGCTTGTTCGAATCCAAAGCACAAAATCCATAAATACGGGCATTCGTAGTCCCATCATAAATATCTACCCATGTACGGGATGATTTTGTATTTGTCCCACAAGGAGGTAAATCAGGTGCTTCAACGAATATACTATTTGGATAATCACTCCAGTTTTGAACAGGAATATAAATTCTTCCATCAGCATCTTTATGGTCGTATAAAATTACCGGATCGGAATATTTGGTTCTGCAACAACTGCTCAAACATCCGATTAATACAATTCCTGCATAGAGAATGAAGAAATTTCGGGTGATAAAGTTTTTACTATTCATAATGATTGGTTGATTTAAGTAATGAATTATGTTATACCATATTAATAAAGATAAATAATTACAAGGTATAAGTCAAGTGTAGAGTAAAAAAAAATACTTATTCATTCATTAACTAAGGGAACTGGCAATAAAAAGAAGAACTCGTTAAATTTTAATAATTATTTGGATCTATTTCTTCTTCAACATCTTATTTATTCTTACCACTAATTTATTTCCTTTTCTCCCTGCATTTTTCAAGTTCAGCCTTCAGTTCCTGTTCTCGTCGGTTGGCTTCCTCCTGGGTGGCTTGCATTTCTTCAAGGTTTTGTCGCATTTCTTCTTCCTGGCTCATCAGTATTTCAGCTTGTTCTTTCGATTTTCTAAGCATTTCCTGAATAATCTGGTTTGATTTAACACTTGCTATAATCGAAACTATATTTTCATTTATCTTATTGATAAACTGAATTTTATACTCTTCAACTTTTTTGAATGAGGCCAATTCCAAAACGCCCACTATCAGTTCATCTTTCATAATTGGTAAAAGGATTAAATGACGCATTACACTTTCTCCCAAACCAGAAGTAAGCTTGATGTATGAATCAGGAAGTTCATCGATCTGTATCATTTTCCTGTTTTTATAACAGGTTCCAATTTGTCCTTCTCCTTCGTTAATAACTTTTTTCTCGAGCATATCAGCATTAAATGCATAACTGCCAGATAATTCAAGCTGAACTCTGCCATCGAGATCTTTATTTTCCAGAAAGATTCCACCTTGCTGAACATCAAGGTATTTAACCAGGTTTGAAACAATAATATATGAGAATTTCTGAACGTCATTCTTTTCACGTGTAATTATTTCGGAAAATTTGGCTAATCCTTCGTTTTGCCATTTTTGAATACGTTCCTGTTTTTCTTTTTCTTCAAGGGCAAGATGTTGTTTCTTTATTTCTTCTTTACTTCTTTCAATTTCTTCTTTTCCTTTCTGAAGCTCATTTTCAAGAATTTCTTTATCATGTATTAATTCCTTTTCCCTAATCTGGATGAATACATATACAATCGTTCCAACGACTACTATAATAAACAACCAAAACCATATTGTTTTCCATAAAGGAGGACGCACTGTCACTTCAATTGTAAAAGGCTTTTCAGACCATTTCCCATTGTTGTTACTTGCATCTACTTTAAACACATAGTTACCTGCAGGAATATTCGAGTAGGTTACCATACGAACATTTGCACCGGTATATTGCCAATCTTTGTCGTAGCCTTCGAGTTTATATTTAAACTGGTTGTTCTCAGGTGCAACATAATGAAGACCAGCAAAATAAAAAGTAAAAACTTTTATTCTATGATGAAAACGCAATTTGTGCGTTTCCATAATAGGCTTTTTCAATAAAATTCTGCCTTCTACCTTTTCGTTAACCCTAACTTCATGTCCGGAAACAGATAATTTTGTTACAATCACATTTGGAACATAAGGATTAGGCTTAACCTTTTCTGGCAGAAAAGAGTTGAATCCATTAATTCCTCCAAATAAAATTTCACCAGACGAACTTACAGCTTTCGAATGATATACAAATTCAAGACTTTGCACATTTGCAGATTTGTCGTAATGAACAATTTTAAAATGGCCAGTGTCCTCAACTATATTTTCAAGCTTCCATATTCCACGGTTTGTGCTAAGCCAAAGGTCGCCTTCGGGATCGGCCGCCCCTTCAAGATAATCGATTTCTGGCAGCCCCCTTGCCTTATCAAAAACAACAAATTGCTTGTTTTTAATATCGTATCTGACAATAAAGGCCGAATTAATTGCTGCCCATAAGTATCCATGTTTGTCTACCAGCACAAAATCCATTTGTTTAATTTCAATGCCGTTCACCGATTGTATCAACTCAAATTGATTGGTTATCCTGTCGAGAATTATTAGTTTGTTTGAGCCAAATATTATTTTCTTATCGGAAGTATAGCATGTTGAAAAAACTCGCTTTATTTCAGGAGTGTTGATAAATTCATCATTTCCAGAAGTAATTTGAGTAAAATTTTTTGATGTTTTATTGAATGTATATAATTTATTTGTAGTGCCAATCCACAATAAATTTTCATCGACCGGGTCCGGGGTTATATTAAAAATTGTTTCATCATCAATTCCGCCTGGAAATTCCACTGATTTTATAAAGTGTTTAAATTGTTTGCTTTCCGGATTAAAAACACTCATTCCTCCTTTGTATGTACCAATCCAGACAAGATTATTTTTATCAATATAAATTTCCTTAATATTATTACTTCTGGGAGTATTTATATTTCCCGGATCAAACACATAATAAGTAAATTCTCCCGATGACCGGTTAAGATAATTTACACCTCCACTTTCTGTTCCAATCCAGATATTTTCATTATTATCAAAAGCAAGAGCATAAACGTTTTTATCGTTTAAATAGTACTTGCTGGGAATTTTACTATACTCATATTTTATAATTCCCGATGAGTTCAGATTTGCATAAGAAACTCCGCCTGCAAACGTTCCTATCCACAGCCCTTCCTGATCATCAATCAATATGGTTTGTACCGAATTATGACTAAGTGTTGATATCGGATGATCGGTGTAAGCATACCTTATAAACGATTCGTTGACTTTATTAAACAGATAAAGTCCCCCTTGCGAGCCAAACCACATATTTCCATGTAAATCTTCTGCTATACCACGAATTCTTCCAGATTCAGTCCGATCGGGTTCAGGGAAATACCGTGTAAAACTATTTGTACCGTAACTATATTTTGAAATACCATTATTATTATGTCCTATCCAGATGTTTCCTTCAGAATCTTCAAACAATCGTTCTATGCGGTTTTCTCCAAGTGAATTAGTTTCTTCCGAATTATAAAATTGATGGAATAAACCTTTCTCAACATCAAAATATCCGGCTCCGTCTCTTTCATATCCATACCAGACGTGATTTTTTTTAGTAACAACAATTTTATCCAAGCTCCCATTTTCCGGAGCTTTAGGATTATTTTTTTCCTGTTTATATAAAATTAAATCGTCCGATTTTGGTGAATACTTCACAAGCCCACGATTTGTTGTGAACCACATGTTGCCATCTTTATCTTCATCTAAATCGCCACAACGCGTAATAAAGCCTTCGAGTTTTGGGTGTTGAAAAAACATAAAAGTATCTTGAGCCCAATCGAAAAAACAAATTCCAAACTGCCCAACAACCCATAAAGTACCCCATTTATCACAATGAATACCGCGAACTTCTGAAAAGTTTACAACTGCTGTATCCGTTTTGTATTTATCGTAATTAATAACTGAGTACCCATCGAAGCGAGCAACACCTTTGCTTGTACCAATCCATATAAACCCGTAGTTATCCTTTGCTAATCCCCTTACACGATTATTATTAAGTCCCTCGTCGACAGTAATATATTTAAAGCGTATCTGTTCATGAATTCTGTTACTAAGCTGCCCGTTTAGAGCGCAACTGATAAAAAAAAGAAAAGAAAATACGATTAAACGACAGATTGATAAATTCATAATTTTATAAACTACTATGAAATTAGCACAATAAATATAATTATTTTAAAATAATTACAGAGAACATTATCAATTAAACAAATAACAGAAAACTATTATTTAGAAGATAGAAGAAAAGAATAAGCTTAGTAAAGAATCTATTTGAATTCCAAAAGCAAAAACCCCTTGAACTCAGGAGAGTAACAAGGGGATCGTTGGCTTAGTTGTACCCGGAGCGGGACTTGAACCCGCACAACCATCTCTGGTCACAGGATTTTAAGTCCTGCGTGTCTACCAGTTCCACCATCCGGGCAACTGTTAATTTTGGTCTTTCAAACAAAAAAAGAGCGGTTCATTTGTTTTAATGCTGAAAGCCACTCTTAAAAATTTTCTGTTTCTAAAACCCATTGAGCGGGAAACGGGACTCGAACCCGCGACCCCGACCTTGGCAAGGTCGTGCTCTACCAACTGAGCTATTCCCGCTTATTTTTTAATGAAAGAACGTTGAAATACCTTTTTTTAAGGTGCTGCAAATTTATATCTCTTTTTCTTTTCTGCAAAAGAAATGGAATTTTTTTCAAAAAAAACTTCAATCTTTATTTAAGTCCTGCCAGTTTTTTTATCTCATTTAGCTTATTCAGAGCATCAACCGGGGTGATATTATTTATATCAAGAGTTTTTATCTCATCTCGGATTTGCTTTAATACAGGATCGTCGAGCTGGAAAAAACTCAGTTGTAATCCCTCCCTTTTTCCGGCAAAAAGCTCAACAGGCTTGTGCAGCTTACCTTTCCCATTTCCTCTGTTGGTTTTCTCCATATCCTGAAGGATTTCATTAGCTCTCTTAACCACACTCTTTGGCATTCCAGCCATGCGGGCAACATGTATTCCAAAACTATGCTCTACCCCGCCCCTTTTAAGCTTTCTTAAA